>JAYVMJ010000001.1:0-3538 GCA_043759025.1 Verrucomicrobiota bacterium
GCGGGTAAGTCGACGCAACTTTACCGTCGGCAGGTCGATCCAGTAGGGAATCCCGTGGATCGCGTGCGCATGTCGGGCCATGGGGTCGTCCCGGGACTCACCGGTGGCCGGCTTATTTTCCTAATCACTCCCGGCCCGATGAATAATCCCGCTTTTGACTGGGCTTACTGGGTCCGCATCGAGGGCGATTCCCCGCCGCTGCAACTGCGCTTCCGCGGCCAACGGGTTGTGCCCGTCGAGTTGGAAGCCAAGTTCGGGGTCACGCCGATGGACTTTCACCAGCAAAACGTGCTGTTGATCCATGCTCCTTCCCACTTTGGAATTCGCGATCAACCCGGCATGACCGAACTCAGCGGGCAGTTTGGCCTGTTGGATGAAAGTTGGAATGGACCGAAGCAATCAAATGGCGCGGTGTTTGAAGTGGAGCAAATCATGCCCGACCATTCCCACCGCACGCTTTTCAGCCGGAAGCTTTATCCGGGCAACAAGCCCGATGACCGCGGCATGCAAGCGTTGAAGGTCAAGCTGCCCTATGTCGAGGGTTCGATCATCCGGCTCTCGACCCGTCCCGCCGACCCCGCCAACAATTCGTTCAACTACACCTTCTGGCGAGACTTGAACGTCGGCGAGTTTTCCGCGCAACTTGGCTTTGAAGGCAAGGAAATCGATTCCATTCACAGTGAAGCGGTGAATGGTTTTGATAATTTGGAGGAAGACGGATCGAGGGTCCTTTTCGCGCACGCGCCGTCGGAAATCGTTTTCCCGTTGGAAGCGGGCGCTAGGCGGTTGGCTGGCAAAATTGGCTTGGTTCGCGGCGCGTACACCGGCAAGGGCGATACCGATGGCGTTGTATTTGTGGTCGAATCCGAGACGAGCGGGGGCGTACGAAAGGAGCTATTTCGACGGTATCTCAATCCCCGCGAGCGCGCAGACGATCGGGGTGCGGTGCCTTTCGACGTGAATTTGCCCGACGCCCCCGGCGGGAAGCTGATTTTGCGCACCGAGGCTGCACCGAGCGGGCGAATCAACTTCGCATGGAGTTATTGGCAGAAATTGCGGTTAACGCGATCGGAGAGCAAGGAACGCTAATGGGGATTCATCAATGGATGAATCTTTGAAGTCCGCTTCGGCTAATCGCCTTCGCTGTGGGTTCGGGCGCCTGCTAATTGCAGGCAAATTATGAATTTGACCCGTGCGCCGACGAATTTGGGGTGATTTTTGATCACGGAGTAGCGGTTTAGGGACTGGATTTTGTCGTGGGTCCTGATCCATGAAAGCCACTCCGCCATTCGTTCGGCCCACCATTGCAGAAAACCGCCCATTCGGGGCAACGCTCATCCGTCGCAGTTCCAGCTAGACGGGATTCCATTTTTTCCCCAAAAAGGATCGTTCATGGCCTACACCCGCCCCCTCATGCTCCCGCAGTTTGTCACCCGGACTGTCGGCTGGGGTATCGTCTATCTGCTGTTGGTCGCGGAGATCTTCAATTTCCCGCAGCCTCCCACCACCGGCCTGGACCCCTCCTGGCGGATGGCGTTGAGCTACTTTTTCGAGCATGGAATGCAGTTCGGTCGCGATGTTATTTTCAATTATGGGCCGCTCGGCTTTGTGATGGGGAAGACTTTTTCGGGTGTCCATTTCTGGCCGCTGCTCATCGGTCAGTTGATCCTGGCCGCAATTTCCAGCGTGGTGATTCTGCGGCAGGGGTTGTTGCTCAAGGGCATTCTCAGCCGGCTCGTTTTCTTTCTATTCTTTTTCCTGTTCGCCAGTCTCTACGAGGACGCGATGCACATGCTGGTGCTGGCCTTGCTCGGTTTCGAACTGCTGCGGGGTGGCACCGAACCATGGAGGAACCGCACCGCCGTGATTCTGCTCGTCATCGCCGGTTACGCTCAGATCAAGTTCACCAATCTTTTGTTCGGCACGTTCGCGGCGTTCCTGGCTTTTGGTTATAGCTGGTGGCGCGGCCGGAAAAAAGAGGCCATCGCGCTCGCGTTGATCTACCTCGCGGCGTATCTCGGCGGCTGGCTTTTGCTCGGGCAGAACATCGCGAATCTTCCGGCCTTTTTTGCCGGCTCGCAACAAATCAGCGAAGGCTGGCTCTGGTCCATGGCGATTCCCGCGCCGTGGCCGGCCCTCTGGGAGGGAATCGTCGTGCTGCTCGTCGTGGCGTCATACGCCGTCATCCATCTTTTTCTCAATCCCGACAAGCCCCGGGCTTGGGGGAATGCCCTCCTGCTCGGCGCGTTCATCTACCTAAACTGGAAACATGGCTTCGTGCGGGCCGACGGCCACATGATCGGGTTTTTCTTTTGCGCGTTGTTGCCGTTGGTGAGTTATCCGACTCTGCTCGATGATCCCGATCGTTTCCGTCTCGCCCATTTCCGGGTATTCGCCGTGACCGCCGTGCTGGCCGTGGTCGCTCTCGAGAGCGCGCTCGACGGCACCGTGCGCCAGTCGATGGGTTGGATGGAAGGAAAAATCTGGGACAATGTCGTCAAGGTCATCCGCTGGCAGGAGACCCGGCAGGTTTATCGCGATCAACTTTCCGTGGCCCGCGCGGGATCGGATCTCGGCGAATCGCGCAAGATCATCGGCAATTCCACCGTTGATGTTCTCGGCGTTGAGCAAAGCGTCGCGATCTTCAACAAGTTCAACTACCGTCCCCGTCCGGTGATCCAGGGATATTCGGCGTTCACCCCGACACTCGCGCGCCTCAATGCCGATTATCTCAAGTCGCCGCAAGCTCCGGACTACATCCTCGCGCGGATCGAGACGATCGACAACCGGCTGTTGACCTTGGACGACGCGCAGGTGTTGCAACTGCTGCCCTATCGCTACGAGTTCCTCCAAACGGAAAAAAGTTTTCTCCTCTGGCATAAAACCGCCGGCCCATTCGACGCGGAGAAATACGAACCCAAATTCATCCGGGACGAAACCACGGCGTTGAACCAGCCGCTGAAAGTCGCGGACCTCGCCGGAAAACCAATCTGGGTCCAAGTCGACGTGCACACGTCGCTCCTCGGCAAGATTCGCGGTTTTCTCTATCAGGCACCGCGCGTGATGCTGACGATCGCCGACAACAACAACTCGTCGCACGACCACCTGATGCCGATCCTCCAGGGCGAGAATGGCTTTATCCTGAACCCGCTGATCAGTGACACCGTGGATTACATGCGCTATGCGAGCGGGAAAGCCACCCGTTGGGCCAGCGCGATTACCGTTAAAGTGGCTGATGGGGACACGAAATATTTTCAATCGGAAGTTAAAGTGAAATTATACGCGCTGCCACCGATGGCCACCACGGGCGCTAAATATTTCCCGAAGGACCTCGACCGGTTGTTTAGCATGTTCCGCACTCCGCCCATTGCCTACGAGGCACGGATGCCATTTTCGCCTGCCATGATCGACAACCGGCAGGTGGCGATCATGCACGCACCGAGCCTGATGACCTTTAGTATGCCCGAGGGAGGCAAATCGATCAGCGGCATGTTCGGGTTTATGCCGGCGACGTACACTGGCGAAGGCAAGACGGACG
>JAYVMJ010000002.1:0-4789 GCA_043759025.1 Verrucomicrobiota bacterium
ACCACGAAGTCGTCGGCGAAACGGATCAGCTCCGCTTTGCCGTGCAACGACGGTTTGATCTGCTGCTCGAACCAGCGGTCCAGCACCTCGTGCAGGTACACGTTGCTCAGGAGCGGTGAGATCACCGAGCCCTGCGGCGTGCCTGCTTCCGGGTAGGTCACCTGACCTGCTTCCCAGATTCCTGCTTTCAACCATTTCCCAATCAACCGATCAATCACTCCGTCCCTTATCCTTAAGCGCAGAACCTCGCGGAGCTGTTGATGCGGAATCGTGTCGAAGTACTTTCGCACGTCCACGTCCAACACCCACCCACCGCGCATCACCATGAGCGCGTCGCGCAGCGCTTGCAGCGCCTGATGCGGGGAGCGTCCCGGTCGGAAACCGTAGGAGCAGTCGAGGAACTCTTGTTCATAGACCGGTTCCAACAGCATCGTGACCGCCCGTTCGAGCACCTTGTCCTCCACAGTCGGCATCCCGATGGGACGCGTTTCCGTTTCGTTCTTCGGAAGATGGACGCGCTTCGCTGGCGAGGCCCGGTACGTGCCGTTCTTGGCGCGTGCTTCGAGGCTCGTCAGGTTCGCGGCCAGATTTTCGCCGTAACCGGCGACCGTCTGGCCATCCACTCCCGGGGCACTGTCCCGGCGGACTCTCCCGTAGGCTTCGCGCAACCACACTTGATCCAGATGATGGCTCAACG
The DNA here is from genome assembly GCA_043759025.1 of Verrucomicrobiota bacterium. Classification (GTDB taxonomy): domain Bacteria; phylum Verrucomicrobiota; class Verrucomicrobiia; order Opitutales; family Opitutaceae; genus Lacunisphaera. The sequence goes on from JAYVMJ010000002.1 coordinate 698, forward strand.
TGGTGAGCGGGCGGCCCGCGTATTTCTTCGCCATTGCTGCGATGTGCTGCTGACGGGTTGAGACGCTGGTCAGGGGCTGTTTCTCCCCCGCGTCTGGCCAGCAGGCACGTGTCTCTCCCCGGTGGTCCCCTTCGCTACTCACAGGCTTCCTCGGGCTTTGGTTCGCCTGCTTTCAACCGCTACTATGAGACCTCTAAGACTGCCCCACCGTTCGACCCGCCCGCTTCGGTTTCCCTCGCGGCCGGGCTCCTTCGTTGCTTTCCAGTATTCGCTCGCACCGGCCCCGGAAAACCCGGCCCGTGCGCCCGGACGTTGTTGAACCGGTGTCGTCCTGATCCGGTATGACGAAGGCGCGGTGCGGCGCTCCCAGCTTTTCAGGAAACCCCCGTGAGCCTCTGCCCCGCTCTCAGATCCCGGTCCGGTCGCCGTGCTCGTGGCCTGCGTCACTCGATGATGACGACTTACTGTGAGCATGGCGATGTTGTCCCCCCTGGCAAAAACAGGAAGACCCAGACAGCTGTACGTCTTTCGGGATTCAATCACGCGGCTTTAGCACTCGCTCCATACGCTTCGTGCGCCCCTTGCGGTGACGCTACGCAATGTTCGCTTCCGGGTGGCTGCCAGCCTTTCTCGGGCGGGATTAGCTACCCGCTGGGTTTCGATAACAGGTTTATTCATTCTTTCGTTTGTTTCCTCCTGTACTGTTTGCTGGCGCGATCTACCTAACGTGGAGTCCGTGGCACTACTCGGGGCAGAACTTCGGGATTTCCATGATGCTGGCGCGACGAGCCGGGGCGCGTCCGACCAACGATGATCGCAATCTCATCTGGTGGTCCTATCTCGCCTCGTACGGAGTCTGGTTTCTCGCACTGCATAATTCCAACACGGCCGGTCAGCCGAACCTGATCATCCTGCCCATTCCGCAAGGCGCGGCCCGCATCGGGGAACTGATCTGCCTGACGGTTTATCTCGTTGCCGGTGGATACGGCCACACCCGGCTCGTGCGGCAGGTGGGTCTGCGTGCGATGGCGGGACCGCTCACTCTTTTCGCCACGCAATTTCTCTGGTTTTTGCTGCCAGAGGTAGTGCGCGTGACCACGGATTTAGAGTTTCCCGCAACCTATTCCAGCGCGGGAATCCTAGCCTTCATGCACTGCGCCCAGTATCTCTGGATTACTTCGTACTACGCAAGCAAGGAACGAACAGCGTCCGGCCCCGCGGGTGTCGCCGCGAAAACGGCCAAGGAACCCGGCTTCCGATTTCTGCCCTACTATTTTATCCTCGTTCTTGGCGGCATCGCTTTATTCACCCCGGGGCCGTGGTTGAGCAGCCGCCTGTTTGGCCACGATCTCGTCGAAAGTTTTTTCATCTTCGCCGCGCTCATCAATCTTCACCACTTCATCCTCGACGGAGCCATTTGGAAATTGCGCGATGGCCGCATCGCCCGGCTGCTGCTCGGGCGGAATCCGCCCGATGCCGATCCGGGCGAATTCCCCGCCGAGGCCGGCCCGCACTCCCGTCTGCGCTGGCTGCTCGCACCGACCGCTACGGCCCGCGTCATCCGGTATTCGCTGACGGCGGGATTGCTCGCCATCGCGTTGGTCGACCAGACCCAGTTCTGGCTCACGTTAAAAACCTCGGGCCAGCCCGCCTTCGCGCTCGCCCAACTTATCAATCCCCAGGACACGCGCGTCTATTTCCAGCGGGCCAAACAGCTCGTCGCCGCGGGGAAAAGCGGCGAGGCGATGGAAGAACTCCGTCGTGCGATCGCCATCAACCCGCGCAACGCACCGGCCCAGCACCTCCTCGGCGAACTCCTGTTCAAATCGGGCGATACGAAGGCTGCGCTGGAGCACTATGATCGCATGGCCGTTCTTTTCCGGCCCGATTATGTGACGCTCGTGAACAGCGGCCTGCTCGCCTCCCGACGTGGCGAAACGGCCAAGTCGCTCGAGCACTTCGAGGCCGCGCTGCGTCTCACCCCGCATGACAGCACCATTCATCTTTATCTCGGACAAGCCCTCGAAACCAGTGGCGATCTCCCCGCGGCCGCCCGTCAGTATGCGCTCTACATCAGTTTACACCGGGAGGACCTCGCCGCTCCAAACGTGTTGCCCAACTATCTTCGCGCCGGCATGAAACTCGCGGAGCTTTCACTGCGGGAAAATCACCGCAACGACGCCGTTTCCCTCTATCGCCGCATCGCGCAGGTTGCCCGGGAAAATGGCCGGGCCGATGAAGCCGCGTTGGCGGAGACCAACCTTAAAAGTCTCACCGCGAACCCTTGAGGGTGGCCTTCGCACCGGCGACTCGAACTGTCAGTTTTTCGGACACTTAACATTTTTGGGGCATCGCGTAACCTGCCCGGATCAGTCGCGTCGTGTCCGACGTGATGTTGCCCCCTCGACTTTCGGTCTTTTTAGCCATGCGTAGTTTCCCGCGCCTTTTTTGTCTCTTGCTGCCGCTCATCCCCGGGCCCTTTGCCACCGCCGAGTTACGCTCGGATTGGATCGATCCGGATACCGGTCACCGCATCATCCGGCTCTCGCCCGACAGCGGCGGCTCCAGTCTCTACTTCCACCAACACAGTTACACTCCAGAGGGCGACAAGCTGGTCATTCGCGGCACCGGCGGCATCGCCACCGTCGACCTTTCCACGCTCGGAGTTTCACCGCCGAAATTCACCATGGTATTGCCGGACGCGTATCCACTCGCGACGGCGTGGCGGACCCGCGAGGCGTATTACCTCAATCGCGAGCACACCGCACTCATGGCGGTCAATCTCGACACGAAGGCTATCCGCGAAGTCACAAAGCTTCCGACCCAGGCGCAGGGACGCAGTGGACAATTTGCATTGAACTGCGACGAATCGCTGCTCGTGGGGATAGCGGCAGATCCCGACGGAAAAACCATTCCCCGCACCCCGCCGCCCGACGGCGGTGGCGGCACGCTCGAAAAAAACTGGGCGGCCGGCACCCCAAAGATGATTTATACGGTCAATATCAAGACCGGCGAATTCAAAATCATCCACCGCGAGAACGACTGGACCAACCATCTGCAGTGTTCGCCCACCGATCCGCAGCAAATTCTGTTTTGTCACGAAGGTCCGTGGCATTTCAACGACCGCACCTGGACCATTCGCGCCGACGGCGGCCCGGCCCGGCTGCTGCACGAGCGCACGATGAACATGGAAATCGAGGGCCACGAATTTTTCAGCGCGGACGGCAAATCCGTCTGGTACGATATGCAAACTCCGCGGAGTACAGTTTTCTGGCTGGCGGGCGTGGAACTCGCGACGGGGCATCGCACGTGGTACAACCTCCAGCGTCAGGAATGGTCGGTGCACTATAACATTTCGCCCGACGGAAAACTTTTCGCCGGTGACGGCGGCGGCGCGGGCAGCGTGGCAAGCAGCTCGCCCGATGGAGAAGTCCTGACGCCTCCGGGCAACGGCCAGTGGATCTATCTCTTCCACCCGACCGCCGTTCGCGGAAATTCGTTTCGCAACCACAAGGACCTGATCGACGCCGGCTATTTCAAATCCGAACGGCTCGTGAACCTAGCGCATCACAGTTATAACAAGCAAACCGGCGTCGAACCCAACCTCACGTTTACGCCGGACGGAAAATGGATTATCTTCAGCGGGAATTTCGACTCCAATCCAGGTCACGGCGAAAAAGCTACCACCCACGTCTACGCCGTCGAGATTGCGAAAGCCAAATGACCATTCCCATTATGCGCCTCCTCCCGAAAATCCTCGCCCTGTTTTTGCCGCTTTCCCTTTTCGCGCAAACGCCGCCGCCCGCGCCGGATCTGGCCGTCAATCCGGCCGCCACCGTCCATCCCCTGAATCCCGCGCTCCCGACCATTTTTGTCGCGAGCGATTCCACTGCGGCGAAGAACAACGGCAATCCCATCCAGGGTTGGGGCGTTCCGTTTGCGGATTATTTCAACGTCGCGAAGGTCAACGTCGCCAATCGCGCCCGCGGTGGGCGCAGCAGCCGCACTTTCGTCACCGAAGGGCTGTGGGACCAACTCCTCGCGGAGGTGAAGGCCGGGGACTACGTGCTCATTCAATTTGGCCACAATGAC
>JAYVMJ010000003.1:0-4362 GCA_043759025.1 Verrucomicrobiota bacterium
CGGCTCCGGCGGCAGGCGCGATGCCCGGAGGTGCGCCCGCATCTGCCGGTGGAATGCCGGCCACCGGAGCGGGTGGCATGATGGAACAGATGGGCGAAATGATGAAGAACATGGGCAAGCCGCCGCCAAAGCAGCTTTATCCCACGCTCATGGCCCTGCCTGAACTCACCCCGGAAAAAAGGATGGAGGTTGAGCACGCGGCGGCTGAGCGGATGCACGCGGGCACGATGCTCATGGGGCAGGCGCTCGACGCACTTAACGCTGGGACGCAGTCCGGCGACTACGGGGCGATGCACGAGGCCACTACCCGATTGCGCGAAGGTACAGCGCAGCTTGAAAGCGGCATCGCGGCGCGCCGTGCGCTTGCCGAGGGCCGCGCGCCCCGCGATGTCGCGCTGGCTTGGTTCAAACGCGAGATGCGCCTTACCTCTCCGATTTCAAGTGACGAAGCCCACGGTAGCCGCGGTCTCTCGGTTTTGCATCTCTTCACCATGGCTCTGCTCGTCATCTTCGCGTTCGCGATGCTCTTAATGTATTTCTTCAAGATGCGCCGTGCCGCCGCCCTGTTTCGGCGAATCGAGCCGGGCGCAGAGTCACCTCCGCCAGGATCGTCACCTCCACTCGGTGGCGCACCGGGGCCATCGGGAGGGAAGCTTCCGAAGGCCGGAAGATCGCTGCCGGCCAAGCCCGGTGCGGATGCGGCCAAGGATGACAAATCACCAGCGCCTGCGGCTGGCGAAAAACCGCTAGCGCCACCTTCACCCGACAATTCGCCCAAGCTTGCCGACCCGTCCGCCGAAAAGCCGCCGACACCGGCTCCACCCCCGGAAGCATCATGAGCGAAAACCAAGCAGCGCCTCTGACGGCCAAGTGGGGTGGCCACCTCCGCGTCGGGAGTATCGTCAACGAAACCCCCTCGGTGCGGACGTTCCGCCTTCACTCGCTCGGCGGCGGGGATTTGCCATTCACCTTTACGCCCGGTCAATTCCTCAATGTCGCCTTTGGCATCGGTGGTGCGAGGATGAATCGCTCCTATTCCATCTCGTCGTCGCCGCACGAGCGCGGCTACCTCGATCTGACGGTGAAGCGCGAAGAGCGTGGTGCCGTCTCCCGTCACATCGTTGATCTGGTCAAGGTGGGGGACGAAATCGCAGCGGGCGGTCCGGTCGGCAAGTTTACGTTCAATGGAACCGAGGCCGAGAGCGTTGTCCTCATCGGGGCCGGCGTCGGGATCACGCCGATGATGAGTATCGCGCGGTATCTCACGGAACAGTCCTGGCCCGGCGACACTTTCTTTATCTATGGCTGCCGTGCTCCGAACGATTTAATTTTCAAAGACGCCATCGCCGCGCTCGAGCGGCGCAATCCGAAGCTGCATGTCGCGATCACCATGTCGAAGCCGACGCCAGACTGGAAAGGACCACGCGGCCGCATCTCGAAAGAGTTTCTTCTCCAGTCTGTCCCGGATCTTGCGTCGCGAAGAATTCAACTTTGCGGCCCACCGACGATGATGGATGCGATCAAGGTCTTGCTCACGGAAATCGGGGTCACCCCCGAGAACCTGAAAACCGAGGCATTCGGAGCCGTCAAACCCGCGCCCTCTGCTCCCGGAACCTCCGCGAAACCAACCGCCGCCGCGACCGGCCCCTTGGTGACATTTTCGAAGAACAACAAATCTGCCAAAATCGGGGAGGACCGGAGCGGTGAGCAGGGCGCGCTCGCGACCGGCCCGGGCCAGACCATTCTCGAACTCTCGGAAGAACTCGGAATCGGCATCCCGTTTTCCTGCCGCATCGGCACCTGTGGAGTGTGCAAGGTGAAGATGACCGCTGGCGAGGTCGACATGGCGATCGACGACGCGCTCGACGATGACGACAAGAAAAACGGAATTATTCTAGCCTGTCAGGCGAAGCCTAAAACCGAAGTGACCGTCGAGGCCTAGCGATGAAAAACCGCGAGCGCTTCATCGTCATCAGTGTCTTTATCCTGCTGGTGTTTGCCTGGCTCGGTTTCCTTCTGCACACCGCGCCGCGCTTTGCCGGGAGCGGCCTTGGCGCGGTCTTTGGAATTTCGGGAGCGGTGTTGATGCTCATCCCGCTCGCCTACGTCTTCGCGAAGCGCGTTCCTTTTTTCAAGGAGCACGTGATCAAATACGTCTCGTTGCAGGCGTGGCTTTCGATCCACATTTACACTGGCATTGCGGGAGCGCTCCTCGCTCTCATCCACACCGGACACAAATATACCAGCCCGCTCGGCATCGCGCTCACCGCGGCGATGCTGCTGGTCATCGTGAGCGGGATCGTCCTGCGTTATCTGACTCCCTTCGTGAACATCGACATGAAGGACAAGCTACTACTCTTGCAGACTGCGCGGGGTGATTTGGACAGTGCGTGGGGAGTGGCGGAGAAGGCTGCCGCCGAGAAGAAAGGTATTGCAGAGGCTGCGTCGCTCACCGCTGGCCTGGCGTCGCTGGGTCTTTCCATCGCTCCCGACAACCCCTCCGGTCATGTCACCATCCTGGCTGAAGGCGTGGCCGATCTGGAATACTCGATTCGGACGGACGAGCTGTTGCGACGCTGGTTCTCGGGCACCCTGAAGGTGCACATCCTGGTCTCCGTCGCTTTTTACGCGCTGCTTGTCGCGCATATTATATCCGGCATCTACTTCGGACTGAGGTGGCTTTCATGAGCAAGCTCATCCTCTCGCTTGCGCTCGTTGTTGTCGCGGTTGCGGCAGCGACGCTTTCCGTCCTGCATTTCCCGCGCGCGCAAGTTGCCGCGCAGAACGCGGTTCGTCCGGGAGAGTTGTCGCAACCGCACGCGTTCCTCGGCAACAACTGCGCCGCCTGTCACACGCCGCTCAAAGGCGTTGAAGCTAAAAACTGTATCGTCTGTCACGCGGATAACATCGCCGTTCTCCAACGCCAGCCCAGCGCGTTTCACGCCAACATCGCTTCCTGCACCACCTGCCATCTCGAACATCAGGGCCCGATTGCGAGCGCGACAAAGATGGATCACGTCGCCCTCGCACAAATCGGCCTGCGACAAATGCAGCACTCGTCGGTGCCGCAGGAAAAAACGAGCGCCGACTTCGTCGCATGGCTCGTCAGCGGCGCACGCGGCGCTCCGCCCTCGGCCACGCCGCAACTTCAGCCCGAAGAGGCGCAGCTCAACTGCGCGACGTGCCATCAGACCAAAGACCGGCACATGGGACTGCTCGGCAATGATTGTGCCCAATGTCACGCCACCGCGAAGTGGACGATTCCGGAATTTCGCCACCCGTCGCCCGTCTCGCAGTCCTGTGCTCAATGCCATCAAGCGCCTCCGAGCCACTACATGATGCATTTCAAAATGATCTCGATGAAGATCGCTAGGGTGGAAAAGGCCGATGTCAGCCAATGTTTTCTCTGCCATCAAACCACCGCGTGGAACGACATCAAGGGCGTCGGATATTACAAACATCACTAAAGAGAAATGAACACGTCCCCTCAGCAACACTCTTCTCGCGAGCTGGCGTCCGAACGCCAATTGAAGACTTAATCCCATGGAAGAGTCATCAACAAAGGTTTGGCATCACACGCCCTCGTCGGAGGTTTTGCGGCTGCTGGGCGTGGAGCGACTGGTCCAGATCAAGAGTCTGCAAGTGGATGAATCCGCGCTCACGGGCGAATCCGTCCCCGTCCACAAGCACACCGACGCGCTCGCGCTCGACACCGTGCTCGCCGACCGACGCAATCTCGCCTTCGCCGGCACGCTCGTCACCGCCGGCCAGGGTGAGGCGGTCGTCTCGGCCACGGGCGACCGCACCGAAACGGGGAACATCGCGCGGCTCATTGCCTCCGCCGTGGAACTCTCCACGCCGCAGACCAAAAAAATCGCGCAGTTCAGCGGGCTGGTGCTGTCGGTCATCCTCGGACTGGCGGCGACCACTTTTGTCGTCGGTGTCGTGCGGGGCGAAAAGGCGGTCGAGATGTTCATGGCTGCCGTCGCGCTGGCTGTCGGCGCGATTCCCGGGGGGGGTGCCCGCCGCCGTGACGGTGGTGCTGGCCATTGGCGTGTCGCGCATGGCAAAAAGAAAAGCCATTATCCGCAAACTCCCCGCCGTCGAAACGCTCGGCAGCACGACGGTTATTTGTTCGGCATTCGCGTGATCATGGCAACGGGCGACAACGCGAAGATCGCTGCGGTGGTCGCGAAGCAACTCAACATTGACGAGGTCCGCGCGGGCGTCGAACCGAAGGACAAGCGCGAACTCGTGCTTGCATTGAAAGCCAAAGGCGAGAGCGCGGCGATGGCCGGCGACGGCGTGAACGACGCCCCTGCGCTGGCCGAAGCCGACGTTGGCATCGCGATGGGCACCGGC
>JAYVMJ010000004.1:0-3866 GCA_043759025.1 Verrucomicrobiota bacterium
CCGTCCTGCACGGGCAACCGATCAAGACTTTGATCCACTGTACCGGCAGAAATAGCGTTTTCAAAACTCTCCTTCGTCACTCCCGCCTTCAGTCCGGCATACACGGCCGCGCCAGGATCGGTTTTCCCAAAATACCAATTTTCCGTCTTCGATTCGCCCCCGAGTTGCGCCGCGATGGCCGCGGGCGGATGCACCTGCACGCTCAACCGATCGCGGCAATCGAGCCATTTGACCAGAATCGGAAACGCTCGGTCCTTCGGCCACGATGGCCCCATGATTTCCGCGGATTTTTCCTCGATTATCCAACGCAGCGTTTTCCCCTTCCACGGTCCTTCGGAAATCACGGATTGCGCCTCCGGGCGGTCCACCAATTCCCAACTTTCACCAATCGGCGCTGTGCCCGGTAACTTTCTTCCCAGATAATTCTCCAGGTAACGACCGCCCCAGACGCGTTCCTGATAAATTGGCTCGAACTGAAGAAATGATGTCATGCGTTGTCGGTAAATAATTTGGATGGATTTTTGAAGGGCATTTTACGTTGACCCTCAGTACTGATGGACCTGCATTATCCGGCTACACACACAAATGGCCAAAGCGGAGAGATCAAATCCAAAGGACAAGGATACCCCTTCATTCGAAAGTCCACGTCACCGGCCCCACTGGCTCGCGGCATTCTCGTGCTTGGTCATCGGGATTCTAATCGCGGTCGCAATGATCGATTTCAAGCCCGCACAGAGTATTCACAACACGACCAGTCCGATCGGTGTGAATCTGGTCGGGATCATCGGCGCAGAGTTTTCCTGGGGCACTTTTTACCTGATCGGTGTGACCTCATGGCTGCTCCCGATATTTCTCTTTTGGATGACGTATATCTATCTGCGAAGCGCGCGGAGCCTCGCTGTCACCCGCCTGATCGCAATGATCTGTTGCGTGATTTCGTTTTCAGGCCTGGTGGCGATGCAGGAGACGTATTTCATGAACAACCCGATTTTGCCCGCAGGCCCCGGTGGCCTGCTGGGCAATTTGGTTTATCAAGACGTGTTAAAGGACAGTCTCGGAGTCTTCGGTGCAGCCCTGATTCTTGCCACCGTTTACCTGCTGGGGATGCTTTTCATTTTCACGCGTGACATCGCCGCGGAGTTCGCCCGCTTGATGAACAATTTTGCGGAATGGCGGCAAAAACGCGCCGCCTTGAAAGCCGCCCTCGCCGACGAGGCACGCCAGCGCCGCGCGGAAGCCGCCAAACAAAAGGCCGCCGCCGCTCTTTCTGCTCCCAAAGCGCCCACGCTACCCGCTCCTCCGCCGGGCACCTCGAAGAAAATTCTCGTGGTCAAAACCGAGGATCCGTTCGCGGAAGGTGTAAAACCCGCGACCAATCCCGCCGTCAAACTTCCATCGGATCCGTCCCCTCCGAAAGTGACGAGCAAACCACCGGTTAAGTTGCCGGTCATCGCACCGACCGCGATCGATACAAAGTCCCTCGCGGCCGCTGTCGCCGGAAAGATCGAGCTCAATATCGTCAAGCCCGAGGAAACCAAAAAAGCGAAGGTCGCGCTGCCCCAGAGCGACGACGAAAACTACAAGTTTCCCCCGATTACGTTACTTCGTGAACAGGTCAAATCCGACGGACTCAACAGTGAGGAGGAACATCAACTTAATGCCGGAAATCTGCACCGCATTCTGCGCGAATTCGGCGTGGAAGTGACGTTGGGAGAAATTCATGTCGGACCAGTCATCACTTGCTACGAGGTCATCCCCGCCGCCGGCGTCCGCGTCGAAAAAATTTCCGGGCTCGATAAGAATATCGCTCTCGGCATGCGTGCCCAATCCGTGCGCATTCTCGCGCCGATCCCCGGCAAGGCCGCCGTCGGCGTCGAAGTGCCAAACAAAATCTCCACCCCGGTCGGCATGCGCGAGATTTTGGAGAGTGAAGATTGGGTCGGCACCAAGGCCGAACTCCCCATCGCACTGGGCAAGGACGTCAGCGGTAAATCGCTCATCTCAGACCTGACAAAAATGCCGCATTTGCTGATCGCCGGCGCCACCGGCTCCGGCAAATCCGTCTGCATCAATTCCATCGTTGCATCGATTCTCTACTCGAAAAGCCCCAAAGACGTGCGCCTGATCATGGTCGATCCGAAAGTGGTCGAACTCAAACTTTTCAACAGCCTGCCGCACATGCTGATTCCGGTCGTCACCGAACCGAAGAAAGTGCCGGCCGCGCTGAAATGGCTTCTGAGCGAAATGGAGAAGCGCTACCAGATTTTCGCGAAGGCCAACGTCCGAAATCTCGTTGGTTTCAACAACCGCAAGAAGGACCCGAAACACGAGTTCCCCGCGACCGAACAACAGGCCGAGCTCGACGGCGTCACGCCTGACATCGAGGTTCCCGACCGCCTGCCGTATATCGTCGCCATCATCGACGAACTTGCCGACCTCATGATGGTCGCTCCGGCCGAAATCGAGACGAGCATCGCACGCCTCGCCCAGCTCGCGCGCGCCGCCGGCATCCATCTCATCATCGCCACGCAGCGCCCTTCCGTGAACGTCATCACCGGCGTCATCAAGGCGAACCTGCCGTCGCGCATCGCCTTTCAAGTCGCATCGCAGGTAGATTCGCGCACCATCTTGGATGGCAAGGGAGCGGAAACGCTCATCGGGCGGGGAGACATGCTTTTTTCGCCTCCCGGCACCTCGCGCCTCGTACGTGCCCAAGGCGCGTTTGTCGCCGACGAAGAAATCCAAGGCATTGTCGAGTTTCTCAAGGTCAATGGGCAACCCAAGTACGTGCAAGAGGTCCAGCAGCAGATTGATCGCGATTCCAAGGACGAAGATGATGACGACGAGGACGGGGATGACGTCATGGGCGACGACGGCGAATTGTTCCGACAAGCACTGGACGTCTTGCGCTCCACCCGCCGCGCCTCGACGTCGATGCTCCAGCGGAAACTCCGTATCGGCTACAATCGCGCCGCCCGGATCGTGGAGGTCATGGAGGAAAAAGGCATCGTTGGTCCGGAAAACGGCTCTTCACCCCGCGAAATTCTCGTCGATCTTGATACTTATCAGCCGTGAGTCGCGATTAGACTTTAAATCGACCCCCAAACCGACTTAACAAACCCCGCATGCAGACCATTGGAGAAAGGCTTGAGGAAGCGCGGAAGCGCAAAGGCATCTCTGTCCGGGAGGCCGCCGAGACAACCAAGATTCGCGGCGACTATCTCCAGAAATTCGAGGCCAATACTTTCGAGATCGATCTGCCGCCGCTGTACATTCGCGGATTTCTCCGTTCTTACGCCCGCTATCTGGAACTCGATCCGGAGCGTATCGTCAACGACTACAACGAACTTCTTTCAGAGGGGAAACCCGCCTCGCGGCGCGAGACCCGGGAAGTATACGGCCGGGTCGATTTCGCCGAAACGGCGCGCGCGAAAGAGCCGGCGGAGCCGGCGCCCGCCAACCGATCGACGCAAGATCAGGCCATGCTGTTGAAGTTTGGGTTGCTCGGCGGGGGCGCGGTCGTGCTCGTCGTCATCATCATTCTATTGTTCAAAGTCATCTTCTCAGGCTCACCTGCCAAACCGTCGCAAACCGCCCAGCAAGCGGCACAGCAATCAACCGTTGCTCCGGCCGATCCCGCACAAACGCTCACTTTTACCGCGACAGACCCCACTCGGGTCAAAGTCGTGCAGGATTCCGATGGAACTGTACTGTTCAATGGCGCGCTTGCCCGGGGAGAGTCGAAGTCGTTGAGAAAACAGGGCAAACTTTTGATCACTGTCGAATCGGGAAAAAATCTCCGGATGGAAGTAAACGGGCGTAACTATACGGTTCCGGTCGACAATTACGGGCGATTTGGCCTCGAT
>JAYVMJ010000005.1:0-1687 GCA_043759025.1 Verrucomicrobiota bacterium
GCGGCTTGGCTGGAAAAGTCGCCGCGTCTGGCGTCTCGCCTTGCCGCAGGCAACCATGCTTAAAAGTGCCGTGATTGACAGCTACGTCTCTCAGACCAAACCTACGCCCCCGTGGGAAAACCCCGTGCTGCCTCGTGGATTCGCCGAGTGCTTCAAATCCGGCGAAGATTTTTTTTTCGAACGCGAAGCGGTAACCCGCTAAACTCCGCTCCGCTTCACGTCGCTCCTCGTTGAAAAAACTTCTGATCATTTCCCCGCACTTTCCGCCGCTTAATGCGCCGGATATGCAGCGCATTCGCATGAGCCTGCCGCACTATCGAGAGAATGGGTGGGAACCGGTGATACTGACGATCGAAGATAAATTTCAGGATGGCGTTCGCGAACCAGCTTTGTTGACGACGTTGCCGCGTGACTTGCGCGTGATCCGGGTCCCTGCGATTCCCCTTCCACTGGCCCGGTGGTGCGGCATGGGGAATACCGGCCTGCGCATGCTGCCGTATCTGCTGTGGTTCGGCATCCGACTGCTCCAAGCGGAAAAATTCGACCTGATTTTTTTCTCCAACACGCAATTCATCACGTTCCCGGTCGGCCGCTTGTGGCGGGCGTGGTTCGGCGTGCCTTATGTGATCGACCTCCAAGATCCGTGGCGGACGGACTACTATGAGCGCAGTGGTTCGCGTCGTCCACCCGGCGGCTGGAAATATCAATTCGCCCGTTTCCAAGCGTGGCTGCTCGAAGGCTGGACCTATCGCCGAGCCGGCGGATTTATGAGCGTATCGCCGGGATACCTCCGCGAACTCACGGGCCGGTATGCGTGGTTCGCGAAAATCCCCGCGGAGGTCATCCGTTTTGGCGCGAGCCGTCAGGATATGGACCACGCCGCCCGCCGCCCGCTCGATCCGCCCTTGTTTCAACGGCAAAAAGGCGAATTGCATCTGCTTTACACGGGAGCATCGGGGCCGGTTATGCCGCACTCACTCTCCGTACTGTTTGACGGCGTGAGAAAATATCGGGCGCAAAACCCGGAACGTGGCAACCGCCTGCGTTTTCATTTCGTCGGTACGAGTTACGTGGCCCCCGGAACCGGCGTCATGTCGGTGGTACCGGTGGCCGAGACGTGCGGGGTCGCCGATCTCGTCGACGAAATCCCTCATCGCATCGGACACCTCGAAGCACTCGCCTGGCAACTTCAGGCGGACGTGCTGCTTCTCCCCGGCTCCAGCGATCTCGCCTACTCGCCGTCGAAACTCTATCCTTATTTCCTCACCGGACGGCCCATTCTTGGAATCGTTTTCCGGAACAGTGTGATGGAGCACCTCCTGGAGGAACTCGGTTGCGCGCAACTCGTGCGTTTTTCGGAAAATGCGCCCAGGGACGAAGCGCACGAGAGGCTTGCCGCCTTCCTCGATCTCGCCTTCGACGGGTTTCCCGCCGGGTCGCGCGCGGCGCGGAACGAAAAACTTTTCCGGGAAACTTATCTCGTCGAGGAATTGACGCACCGCCAGTGTGAACTGTTCAATCGCGTCATCGTCCCGACTCGGACCCGCGACCGGACCATCGCGTCTGTCGCGGTCTAGGGAGTGCTTTCAAACCCCATGATCCCCGTTTACTGTCATTCTGAGACTGGACAGCAAGCCATGAGGCTTGCGTGGAACTCGCCAATGAACTTGAGTGCCGCGCGTCGAAG
>JAYVMJ010000006.1:0-1662 GCA_043759025.1 Verrucomicrobiota bacterium
CTCGAACACTTCGAGGTACAGGCGCGCTTTCATCAAAGCGATCGTCGCGACTTCGTCCGTCTTCTCGGCTGCGTGTTTGGCGATGAGTGCGTCGATGGCCGCGATCTCACTGGTGAGATCTGCCTCGGTGTTTTTGCCTTCCTTGATCTTCGTGGTGATCTGGGTGAAGATCGGCTTGAACTCGGCGCTGACGCCGGTGAGCGGGGCGGCTTCCGGCGCGGACGGAGTTGCCGGGGCATTCGCAGCAAACGAGCGAGTCACGGGGACCGCGATTAATAGCGCGGCGACGACCGCGCAAAGCAGGCTTTTAGAGATGGGCATAAAGAAGAGAAAAAGGAAATTACCGGCGGTTCCAAGTCCCGCGTGAAAGTCCGCCGAATTTTCGGGGTGCGGGTTGAGCGGAAGTAGGCCCCGTCGGGCGGGGAGGCCCGCCGGGTTGCTGATAAACATGCGTCGAAGCTGGACGCGGTTGATGGGCAGGTGCGTGCCCCGCCGGTGTTTGTGGCGACCGGGGAGCGTGGGCTGGTTGGTGACCTCGGCTTGGTTGGGGGCGGGAAGGCTGGCCGTAATTTGGCGCAGCGCCCTGGTAACCCATCGGACGCGGCGGCGGCGCATTGTAGTTGAACCCTTCCAATTTGAGCTGGGGCACTTTCTGGCCGATGAAACGCTCGATGGCGCGAATGTCGTCCGCCTGTTCGGGCGTGGTCAGAGTGAACGCGTCGCCCACCGCCATGGCGCGGCCGGTGCGACCAATGCGGTGAACGTAGTCCTCGGGATTGGCGGGAATATCGTAGTTGATCACGTGCGAGACGCCGGCGACGTCGATGCCGCGGGCGGCGATGTCAGTGGCGACCATTACTTCGTATTTGCCGGACTTAAATCCTTCGAGTGCCTCGACCCGTTGCGACTGCGAACGATTGGCGTGCAGGACCGCGACGGAGTGATTGGCGGCTTTCAACTTGCGCGCGATTTTGTCCGCGCCGTGTTTCGTGCGCGAGAAAACGAGGCAGCTTTGGAAGTCGGTCTTTTCGAGCAACGCGACGAGTAACTCGAATTTGAGCGCGGTGCCGACGGGATAGAAAGCGTGGGTGACGGATTTGTTGACCGTGCGCGAAACGCCGATCTCGACGCGGGCGGGATTGCGCAGCGCGAAGGACGCGATCGCGTCGATCTCGGGCGGAATGGTGGCGGAGAAGAACAGCGTCTGGCGTTCCTTCGGGCAGCGGCCGATGATTTTTTTGACGTCCTTGACGAAGCCCATGTCCAGCATGCGATCGACCTCGTCGAGGATCAAAATCTGGAGGCCGTCGAGACGAAGCGTGCCCTCGGTGAGGAAATCCATCAAACGTCCGGGGGTCGCGATGACGATATCGGTGCCGGCTTGGATTTCGCTGCGTTGGCGACCGTAACCGACACCGCCGTGAACGACGGTGGCGCGGATATCGGTGTAACGCCCGAAATCGCGGAAAGCGGTTTCAACCTGAGCGGCGAGTTCGCGCGTGGGTTCGAGCACGAGCACGCGCGGTCCGCGAGCCTCGTGTTTGCCGAGCCGTGCAAGCACGGGCAGCGCAAACGCAGCGGTTTTGCCGGTGCCGGTCTGGGCCGACCCGATCAAATCGCCGCCGCCGAGAACCACGGGAATGGCGCGCAACTGAATGGGGG
>JAYVMJ010000007.1:0-2291 GCA_043759025.1 Verrucomicrobiota bacterium
GCCTCGTGCAGCTCGTTGCCAGTCGCGTGGCGGATCACGGGGGCAATTGGCTGGAAAGCCGCATGTGTCATCTCGGCGGACAGTTTGCCGGGATCGCGCGAGTGGAAGTGCCGGCGGAAAAGGTTGCCGAACTTCGCCAGGCGGTGAAGCAATTGGAAACCCAAGGTCTCCGGGTTTCGGTCGACGCGGGTGAGGGCGCTGTGCTGGTGGCTGGCGGCATCTCTGCAACGATCGAATTGGTGGGGCATGACCGCCCGGGAATTTTACGGAATGTCGCCAGTGTGCTGAGCGCGCATGGCGTCAATGTTGAGGAACTCTCGTCGGAGTGCGTCAGCGCGCCGATGGGCGGAGGAACACTTTTCAAAGCTCGCGTGAGAGTGTCGGTGCCACCAGAGGTGAAATTGGATTCTGTCCGCACCGACTTGGAAAGAATCGCGGCCGATCTCATGGTCGACCTTACCTTGCGGCCTGAACCGCATTTGGGGTGAGGCGTGCCGGGGGGGGGCGGCCTTGTCGGAGGGTGCTTAGTTTTGGAGCAACGGTAGCGTAATGCGCATCGCGGTGCCCCGCGGACTCGTACTGACCAGAGTCAACTCGCCATGATGGTCCTTCATAATGCGTTTCGCGATGGCCAGTCCGAGGCCGGTGCCGTCGGCGCGTCCGGAAAGAAACGATTCGAAAATGCGCGGCTGGATCGTTGCCGGAATACCGCCGCCGGTGTCGGCAATATCCAGATGCACCACGCGGGCTCCCGCTGATCCTTCGTCGGTGCAACTGATCGTGAGATCACCGCCATGAGGCATCGCATGAAAGGAGTTGATGACGAGATTGAGGATTACCTGCTGGAGTTGGCCCTTGTTCGCGTCCACCGTGAGGGAACCACGGGGCGCCGCGTAATGGAGCTGGACGCTGGCTTGGTTCAGCTTGGCGCGCAGGAGCACCAGCGTGTCGTCGAGAACCTCGGCGAGCGACCAGTGGGAGTGCAGGGTTGAAGGGGTGCGCCCAAATTGCAGTACGCGAGAAACAATGCTTTCCAGTTGTTCGATTTTTTCCGTGATGACTTCCAGATCCCGGCGGCGCGGATCGTCCGGTGGAAAATCCGAACCGAGTGTCCCGTGGAGCAGTTTGATCACCAGCAGCGGATTTCTGATCTCATGGGCGATTTCCGCTGCCAACATGCCGAGCGTGGTCAGCGTTTCATTTTTGCGCAGCGTTTCCTCGGATTGGAAGACACGGGCATAAAGCCGGGCGTTTTGCAGGGCGACCGCAGCGAAGCTCGCCAGCGCGGCGATCAGCCGCTTTTCATCGTCGTTGAACCGATGGGGTGAGGCGTGAAAGACCGACAGCACGCCGGCCGGAACGCCTTCGCGAAAAAGAGGCGCGGCCAAGGCTGAGGTTAACGATCGATCAGCCGGGAGATCGGCGGCTTCGCTGTAGCCCGGGCCGTCGATGTGTTGGAATTCCATCGGTTTGCCTGAGCGGATCACGGCGGCGAGCAGCGAATGATCGGCGGATACGGTCTGTTGCTGCAACGACAGCGCCGATGACGAAAGCGAACCGGTCGCGGACCACGCATGCAGCGCCAGCTCGTGCGTGGTGCCGTCGTAGTCGTGGAGCAAGCACAGTTCGGCGCTGAACAATGCCCTTCCGCTTTGAGTGAGCGTGGACAGGAGATCTTCCGAGGCCAATTGCGCGACGAGGGCGTGACCGAGTTCGACCAGGGTGGTGAGACGGGCGGAATTCGTGCGCAGCCGTTCCAGCTGCCAGAGGCGATGGAGCACGGCGCCGGCTTCAGTTGCGAAACGTTCCAGTCGCGCGAGATCAGCCGGGCCAAATGCACCGACGCGGTCGGCGTCGAGATTGACCACGCCCACATTGTTGCCTTCGACGATCAACGGCGCGGCCATTTCACATTGCACGCCTTGCCGGGCGGCGATGTAGCGTGACTCCGCCGTCACGTCGGCCACGAGCAGCGGCTTTCCATGCAGGGCCACCCATCCCGTTATCCCCTGGCCGGGACGGAGCGCAAAGTCCCCGAGATCTGGCGGCAGTCCTTGCTGGATGCAGATTTCCAGACGACCGTTGTCGGGGTTGATCAACGAGAGCGAACCGCTTTCGGCGGGAAGGGCGGCCATGATGATCGAAAGAACCTCGTTCTGAGCGGCCGTCGCCATCGAGCGCGTCGCAAGTGAAGCAATCTGGTAAAGTACGCCCAGATCGTTGGTCTCTGCTGGATTCATCGTGACGAGCTGAACACGAACGGTAAGACTTGGGGAGCGCAAACTGGCAAA
>JAYVMJ010000008.1:0-4529 GCA_043759025.1 Verrucomicrobiota bacterium
CCAGCCTCGCCGCCGCCGCTTAATCCGCCTACGAATCCGGCACTCTCAAGTGATGAGGTAAAGTTGAGGAATGTCCGATACCTTAACCTTATTGAGGAGTTGAAATTTCTGGGATTGCTGAACCAATCCGGTAAGGAGCTGTCTCCACACGAAGTCAGGGTGGGGCGATCACGCTTTGGGCGAGAACGTTGCCGGTCATCAGTCATTTTCTCGCCATTACGGCGCAGGGTGGTTGAACCGGTGATTATTCGAAGAAACAGGTGGCGTTTGCTCTAAAATTGACCGTCATCCCACTTCTCCATGATCGCCAACGCCGGACGTTTTACCATCGACTTAATTCACGAAATTGGGCGTTTTTCTATTTTTGTCCTTCAATCCTTGGGTTCGCTGTGGCGGCTGCGCGCATTTATTTCGAAGTTGATTCGCGCTTTTTTCGAGATGGGCGTGAGGTGTATCCCTATCATTTTAACGGTCGGTTGTTTCACCGGTTTGGTAATCGGGTTGCAGGGATACTATACACTCGCGAAATTCGGTTCGGAATACGTTCTGGGGGCAACCGTCTCGCTCAGCTTGATTACTGAATTGGGGCCCGTGCTGGCGGCATTGATGATCGTTGGTCAGGCCGGCTCGGCCATAGCCGCAGAACTGGGTATTCAACGCAATTCCGAGCAGATCGACGCGCTGGAAACTATGGGGATTAACCCACTGGGATTTTTTGTCGGGCCGCGGTTGATTGCAGCTATCGTTATTTTCCCCATCCACACCGCATTCTTCGACCTGATTGGTATTTTGGGCGGTTATATTACCGGCGTAATGCTGATGTCTCAGGAACCGGGCGTCTATTGGCAAAGCGTTCAGTCGGGGGTGGCCATGCGCGACATTTGCGGTGGCCTGATGAAGTCCGTCGCCTTTGGTTTCACGATCACGGCCATTTGCGCCTATGAAGGATTTAACACCCACCGCCGATCGAGTGAGCCCGGCGTACGTGGCGTGACTCAATCAACCACCCGTGCGGTGGTTTACTCCAGTATCGCCGTTCTCGTCCTCGATTATCTGATCACCGCCGTCCAAGTCGCCCGATGAGCACGCCTTTTCTTGAAATCAACGGGGTAAAGAAATCGTTCGGTACGAATGTCGTGCTTGACGGCATCAATCTGACCGTGGAACGCGGCAGTATCACCACGATCATGGGTAAGAGCGGTATTGGGAAATCCGTGCTGCTTAAATGCATCGCCGGTATTTACCATCCGGATGCTGGCGAGATTCTCATCGACGGACGCAAATGTCGGGGCAACGACTGCGGCCCGGATGCGCCGCGATTGAGTTATCTTTTCCAGCACAACGCGCTGTTCGATTCCTTCACCGCGCTGGAAAATGTCGCGCTGCCGCTGGTCGAAACCACGAGCATCAGCCCGCGTGCTGCCCGCGTCAAAGCCCTGAAACTTTTTCAGCAACTCGATCTGGGCGACGTCGCCAAGAAATATCCGAGTCAGATCTCGGGCGGGATGCAAAAACGGGTGGCGCTCGCGCGGGCCTTGATCACCGAGCCGCAATTAATCCTGGTCGACGAGCCCACCGCCGGGCTTGATCCGCAGCGGAAAAACGGCGTTTTCACGATGATCGCGGATTACCGCAAGCGTTTTGATTTCACGGCGTTGATGGTGAGCCACGACATTCCAGAAGCCTTGTTCGTGAGTGACCGGGTGGCCTGGATGGATCGGGGCCAAATGCGTTTCGTGGGCGTTCCGACTAACCTGGAACTTGCCCGTGATCCCGCGTTACTGGAATTTGTCCACCACCGCAATGAACTGTTGAGCGAGCTCGCCGGTCAGCAAGGGCGCGTGGCGCTCTTCGCCGATTGGAATGAGCTACGCCGCACCTATGACCAGTTTGTCGTCGTGAGTTGCGCCACGGAACGGCGGCGGCCCGGATCGGAATTGGGGTTGCGCCGTTTTGCGAGCTATCAGGGTGCCGTCGCAGGCATCGCCGACCTCAAGCGGCCCCACAGTCAGATTTATTTTTTGGATGAGCGTCACTTCGGTTTCGGCGTGAGTCAGGGAGACCCTGAGACTGTCACCGAGGAAATCGAGCAATGCTTGAAGCCCGTAAATGAACAGGCAACCGCCTCCCATGTTACCCGCTACCGCTGGAGCGCACGTTCTTATCTTTTAACCACCGTCCCCAACCCAGCGAGCCTTTGGACGCTGGAAGATCAAGCTGAGATCGCTGCCACCCAAATCACCGCATGAATTCCCGAAAAATTGAAATCTCCGTCGGCCTTTTTGTTTTCGTAGGTCTGGCCGCAATCGCTTTTCTTGCCGTGCGAATCGGAGGTGGCCGGCTCTCGCTCTCTGCCCCCACCACGCAAATCACGCAGGCCCGGTTCACCAACGCCAGCGGCCTGAAGCCCGGAAGTACGGTTCGGGTGGCTGGCGTGCCGATTGGCTCTGTCACGGAAGTGAAGCTGAAGCAGGATGAGATGGTCGCGATAGTTACTTTACGGATCGATTCCAGTCTGAAGCTCGATGACGACACCTCGGCGGCGGTCCGATCCGCGGGGCTGATTGGCGAAAAATTCATTTCCCTCAAACCCGGTTCTTCCGGAACGGCGCTTAAGCCCGGGGCAATCATTGTCGACACGGAATCCGCCGTGGATCTTGAAGACATCATTGCCCGCTTTGCATTTGGCTCCGTTGATAAAAAATAAATCCACTACCATGACACCTTTCTTTCGACTGATTCCTTCCGTTTTCCTGCTGACGTCCGCACTGATTCTTAGTTCGGTGACAAGAGCGGCGGCGCCTGCCGCCGACGATCCCGCTCCTGCGCTCGTTGCCAACATCTACTCCGTCGTCGACCTGGCCTTCGGCCAAACACCGGACGCGATCACCGCGAAAGTGCCCGAAATCCGGACAAAAATGAACGAGATGTTTGCCATCGACGCGATCGTGCAACGGGCCTTTGGGCGCAACTGGGCCAAGCTCACACCCGCCCAGAAGACCGAGGCGATCGATTTGGTGGGGCGGCTGGTCATTCGCACGTATGCTTCGCAAGTAAGTACTGGGGACAGGCCCGTGATTGCCGTCACCTCGTCAAAGCTCATTAGTTCCGATCGGCGCGAAATAGTCAGTACCGCCACGCAGCAGGGCAAGACGGTCAATGTGATTTACCGGTTGGCGCCCATCGACGGCAAATGGAAGGTCTACGATGTACTGGCTGAAAACGTGAGTGTCGTCGGAAACTACCGCCAACAATTTGACACGCATTTCGAAAAGAAATCGGCGGAGGATTTACTCAAATTATTGCGGAATAAACTCGCCGCTCCAATCGTGGAGGAGAAGTCCAGGTGAATCGATCGACCAGTGGTTCACGCTCGGCGCGGACGGTATTCGCTTTGATGGTGATGACGTGGGCGCTGGCCGCGGCCGCGCGCGCGCAAGCGCCCCAGAGTATTTTCGATGAGGATCCTGCTGCACAAACGCCGTCGCCGATTCCTGATCGCGTTGAAGGTTTTAATCGTGCCATATTTCGTTTTAACGATGGCCTGTACAAGGTGACCCTCCGACCGCTCGCGAAAGGGTACGTGAAAGTAGTGCCGGCGCCGCTGCGCAGAGGGTTCAGCGCGTTTTTCCACAACATCGAATTCCCCGTTCGTTTTGCCGGAAATATCCTGGAAGGCAAACCAGAGGCGGCGGTGGTTGAGACCGGCCGTTTTGTCGTGAACACCATGACGAGTTTAGGGTTCGTTGCCACGGCTGACGATTTTGCGCAGTTGAAAGAACGGCCCAGCGATCTAGGGCGCGCCTTTGGGACTTGGGGCGTGGGGCACGGGACTTATCTCGTGCTGCCCTTGCTCGGGCCAAGCAGTTTGCGCGATGGAGCCGGGCGGCTGTTGAGCGGCTATTTTCTGGATCCGGTGCATTATGTGCAAGGATGGGAATACCGCGCCGGGATAAATGTTTTGCGTGTCACCAACGAGTCACCTGATTTGATGGAAAGTTATGACCAGCTGAAATCGGCAGCGATCGACCCGTATATCGCTTTGCGCGACGCGTATTCGTCACGTCGTTCACTACGCCACATCGAAAAACCGGAATCGTCCGCCATTCCGGCCGCAGCATCTACTGTTACGCCGCCGTAATTGGATATTTACTCGGGGAGGAGGTTGCGCCCCCACTTACATTTTCGACTCCACGGTATCTTTGCGAGCAAACAGAAATGCGAACGGCTGATATCTATCACGTAGGCCTTCCACGCCATACAGAGGGATCTGAAACGGATTCTTTCGCGATTTAGAGAACTCGAATCTCGGGATTCGAACGACGAATTCTAATTTTCATGTCTTATACTATTATAGACATAATATATATTGTGCGTTAAATCTAGGCTTCATTAATATAATCAAATCACCCCGTTTTCGGGGTGATTTTCCGCCGTTGGCGGCGTTTTCAAGCCGGGGCCGGCAGCGCAGGTGGCGCGGGACCCCTGATGCCGAAGTTTTTCTCCAGGATGCGGCGGATTATTTCTTT
>JAYVMJ010000009.1:0-5619 GCA_043759025.1 Verrucomicrobiota bacterium
GGATTTGGCTGATCCATTTGCGGTCGCGGAAACGGTGAGTGAATCGCGGCGCGTTAGGGATAACGCGCCCTACCTCGGAGTTGGGATGATTTCCATGGCGTCGACACGGACGACGCTGTCCTTGCCGGCGAAATCGGGCTGGGCGGCGTTGGGCACGAAGATGAGCGGCTTGGCACCGGTGAGCGCGTCGCGGCGGAGGGGCAAAATTGCGATGGTGAGTTCGGCGTTTTTCAACTCGGCGGCGTAACGCCGGAGACCGATCTCTAGGGGCGCTCCGTTGTAGAAATCATCATTGATCAGCCGACCGCCGAGATAAACCCGGGCTACGTCGCCGACGTAGCGAATGCGCAACAACGTGTCTGCCGCCGCCGGATCAAAATCCGCGGGCAGCTTGATCTTCCAAACGGCGGCTTGCGCGAAGTCTGCGTCGGATGGCTCGACCGCAACGGGCTGGCTGATCTTGCCCAACGGAATTTCCCGCGCAGGACCAGCGGTACGCACCGACTCAAAGCCTGCCGAACGCGGCGCAATCTCGGGAGCGTGAGCGTCGAAGTGGATCGTGCCCGTGTTAGCGTCTCGTGAAAGCGCCAGGGAATCAGCTTCGTTTAATACGATGATTTTCACCTTATGGCCGTCGTCCCCGACCGGCGTTTCGATGGGAACATGTCCGGCGTCCGGTCGATCGACCACCAGCGTCTGATCCCCCTTCGCGGAGTGAATCGCAAACTGGGCCGGAATGCTTCCGGTTTGGGCGAAATAATAAGTGCTGCCGCCTGTGTCGGCCGTCACGCACAACGGCTGCGCGGTCGCCCACACGAGTTTTAAGCCGTGACCGAAGTCGAGATTGAAGGGCCAGAGAAATCGTTCGTCGGCGGCAACTGTAACCGGTGTCCCGGGAAAGGTCAGCGTGCTGCCGTCGGCGAGTGTGATCGCAAATTGAATGCCTTTCTTTTCGGGAAGTTTTGCGCTGCGTTCGTAGTTGTTCACGAAGACATAACCGGCACTTCCGTTCGAGCGCACCGCCCAACGCAACGTGGAGTAATCTTCCTTTCCTGTCGGGCGCAGCACGGGAAGAAACGTGTCCATGCCGGTCAGTGCGGAACCGAAACTGTGCAGGAAGAGATGAAGGCGCCGGAGCATCCGGTATTGCGGACGCACCTGACCGTACTGGCCGAGCGGTGCTTGAAAGTCGTAGTTTTTAACCGGCATATCGTTCCAGTTCGTCGTCGGCGTGCCTTGGTTTTCCATCAAGGTCGTGAGTTTTCCCTCGGGATTGGTGCCCCCGTGATACATGTAGTATCCCGGCGAAACGGAGCCGGAGCCGATCTTGACGAGCGTCGTCGCGTCGATGTCGCGCGGATCGACGCGGATGCGGCGATGATAACTGCTGACCATGCCGCCGCCGATTTCACAGGTGAGATAAGGATAGCGCGATACATCGGAAGCGTCCTTCACGTCGCGGCGACCGAGCGCTTCGTTCGCGATGTTGGCATCGGTGCGCAGGCTGGAAAAATGGAAAACGGACCAGTAGTGCCCCGGCATGGAGGTGGTTTCACGATCCCAAAACCCCTCGGCGTAGGCGCCGTACAGGGGAAGCATTTTCCCGAATGGCATCGGCGTCTTCAGCGCCGGCCAACCGGTGCGCGTGTACACCGGCACATCGAGCCCGGCGTCGCGCGCGATTTGTTTCAAATGGAGCAGATGCTCGGCGGGACCGCTGTACTCGTTTTCCAACTGGATGCCGATAACGGGGCCGCCGTCCTTCCACCGCAGGCCGGCGAGTTGCGCGGCAATCTGGCCGTAGATTATTTTCACGTGCGCGAGGTAAGGCGGATCGTCCGTGCGGATTTTCCAACCCTTCGCGATGGCCCAATCCGGTACGCCGCCATTGCGCACTTCGCCGTGACACCACGGACCGCAGCGTACGATGACCTTGAGTCCGGCCTCGTGGGCGAGCTCGACGAAACGATGCAGGTCATGATTGCCGGACCAATTCCACTGGCCCTCGATTTCCTCGTGGTGGATCCAGAAAACGTAAGTCGCGACGATGTCGATGCCGCCTGCTTTCATTTTGAGCAACTCGGCGCGCCACTCGTTTTCAGGATACCGCGTGTAATGAAATTCGCCCATCACAGGGGTCCAGGGCTGACCGTTAAGGCGGAGGCTGCGGCTATCGACCGTGAGCGTGTCGCCGGCCGGATTCCGGGCGGTGCCCATTTCGAAACCCGTCGCGTCGGGCGCAGCCACGGGCGCAACGGTGACGGCAAGCGGCGCTGCGGACATCACGAGGACAGGAGCAGTCATGAGGAAAGATAGAACAATTTTGCGAAACAGTTTGATCGACGGCATAAAAAAGGGGTTGAGAAATTTTGAATCAACGCGCTTGGAAAGGAGACGCCTCGCAGCGGGCGAAGCCGCGAATCACTGCACGGAATTGCGGTCGATGAGCCGCACGGGAAGCATGACGTTTCGCTGGGCGATGGCTTTGCCCTCCGTCAGGATATCGAGCATGCTCACGACCTGCTCGGCCATGTCGCGCAACGGTTCCTCGATGGTGGTCAACGGCGGATTCATCAAAGAGGAGACGCGTTCGTTCTCCCCGCCGATCAAGGAAATGTCCTGGGGAATTTTGAGCCCCATGACATAAGAAAGGATATGCAGGCATTCGAGGGCCTCGAAGCTCGAACCGGGCGCATAGATCGAATCAGCGCCGGCTCGCACGATGCGCGTGATGACCGAGACGTGGTTGCTCTCCGGTCCGAAAAGGGACGCCCGCTGCTCGTCGATCGGCAGATTGGCCTCGGCCAGTGCTTTTTTAAAACCCCGCAAGCGTTCGGCAAACGCCGGGTAATCCCCGCCGAGGAAGGCCGGCTTGCGCTTGCCGCGATCGATGAAATGGCGCGCGGCCATGTAGCCCGCGGTGAAGTGATCGGAGCAAACGATGTACTCGGTCGGATCGACGGGAAATTTATCGATGTGGATCACCGGCATCCGTTTTTCGAGTTCCGCGACCAGTTTGCGCAACGCCTTGTCTTGCGTCACCACGACCACGCCATCGAAAAATTTCGTCGGCAACTCGGCCAGCGGATTGAGCGGCAGCAGGACACCAATGTTGCGGCGGGAAAAAGCGTACGACAAATGCGCGGTGAGCGTCGCGGAATATCCGCCAAAACGGTCGGGATAAGTTGGCTCGGAAAGAATGACCATCTCCCGGTTGCGCACCGATGCCTGCGGCTTGAGGTTCAATTCTGCGGCGGCGCGCAGCACGCTCTCGCGCGTCTCCGCCTTCACGCGATCCCGGTTGTTCAGCACGCGGCTGACCGTTCCGGGGGAGACATTGGCGAGGCGGGCGAGATCGTAGATCGTGGCTTTCTTTCCCGGCGCGCGGGAAGCGGATTTCTCCTTGTTCGCGGCCGTGCTGGCCAAAACGGAACCCTGTTTTTGTTTTGTTTTCTTCACGGGAGAGGAATCGGGAAATGGGACGACGCAGAAACGGAACGAGAGGGGATCATTTTTTGTGCTCCCACAGGGTTACCCGGGAAACGCGATCATAGGGAGGATAGAACATAAATGCGCCGGTCACCAATTCAATGCGGCCATCGTTGAAGAGATCGGCGGCTTTGACAACCACGAGATGGGTGGGCGCGTGGGCGAGAATGCGCGGGGTGAAATGATTCGACCCGTCGTTCTCAAAACACATGAGGGAAACGGCGTTCTTGTCCGTCCAGTCGTTAAAAACGCTGGAACAGACGATGTCGTTGTCGCCGTCCCCGTCGATATCGACCACGACTGGGCTGAAAGCGCCGGGGAAATCGCCAACCCGGTGGTAGACGAATTTCTTCTGGCCAAGGTTTTCCAGCCATTGGACCCCGTGCCACGGACGTGATCCCGGGGTCGCGTAATCGAAGCCGTCGCCATTCGTATAAACCACGTCGGGTTTGCCGTCCTTGTTGACGTCGGCGATGCAGAGTCCGCTGCTGCCGTAGTCCTTGTTGGTCGAGCCGTAAAGGACGCGATCCCGGAAGTGCCCCGCCCCATCGCCATCGAAGGCGTGGACTTCCTCCGAGTCCTGGGAAACGAGGGCGACAATATCAAGGTTCCCGTTCCCATAGAGATCAGCGACCGGCGCGTGAATGGTCCCCGGAAGATCAAGCAGCGAGTGACTCTTGAATTTCCAGTCGCCGAGGTTCTCCATCCAGCGGATTTCCCCTTCGAGATAACCAAATTGCCCAACGACCAGATCCAACCGGCCATCCTTGTTCAGGTCGGCTGCGGCCATATAAGTCACGCGTGCGACGTTCTCCAACAACACCTTGTTGGTGAAATGATTCGTCCCGTCGTTCACCATCACGATCACTGAGCCGGTTCTCACGTTACTCGGCGGAATCACACCCATCGCCGAAACCAACACATCAAGATGACCATCACCGTTCATGTCTGCCACTTCCACGTGTGCGGGACCGGACACCGGCTGGCCGATGTCGGTTTCTTCAAATACGCCCAAGCGCACCTGACGGATCCAACTGACCTTGTTGAGCTGACCGTCGCAGACGAGAATGTCCTTCAAGCCGTCGCCATCCAAATCCACGATCAACAAATCGGTGATCCACGGCGTGCCTTCCGCCGGACGCCCGACGGGACGCTGGGAGAAATAGTCCAAATCAAGTTCGGCTTTTTTTGGGGAGGTCGGGACTGATGCGCTACCGTCGGCGGCACCAGCGGCGCGTGCGTTAAACGCAGCCGTCGCAAAGCACGCGGCGAAAACAGCGGATACGACGAGCGCAGAAAGTTTAAATGGACGGCGTCTCATTTAAAGGTGTCGGCGGTGATGCGTCCGGCCAGGCGGTCGTTCAATGCGCTCCGCATGTCGGTTTCACCCGCAGGATCAAGTTGGAGCGCTTTTTCCCAGTGCCGGCGCGCTTCCGTCGGGTTACCGTCCTGATAGACGACATCGCCGAGGCTGAGGTGAATCGTGGGGTTGTCCGGTTGCAGCGTCGCCATTTTTTGCAAGGCCTCGGCGGCGCGATGAAACTGCTTCAAAATAACGCAGGTGTTGGCCTGGCCTGCGAAGGCGTCGAGATTCGTGGGATCCAGGCGACCCGCCTTCTCGTAGTGATCCGCAGCGCCCGAGAAATCCCCTTTTTCAGATTCCCCATTGCCGGCTTGCATGTAGGCCGTGAGCAATAGCGCGATCAGATTCTTTTGGGCCAGGGTTTTAGGCGCGACATATTTGGCCGCCTGTTCCAGCGGAGTGATGGCGGAAATCGGGTCTGATTTGCCGATAAAATATTCCCCCAATAGCGCTCGCGAAGGAACGTCGTCGGCATAGACGCTTGCGACCCGCTCAAGGTGTTTCGCGGCGGCGGCGCGGTCGCCGGAGGACCACAGGAGGTTGGCCAAACTCATATTTTGCGCCTGAAGGAACGGTTCTTTTTCCAGAACCTTGGTCAGGAGCTCCTGCGATAATTTCGCGTCACCCCGTCGGATCGCCAGCTCGGCGTATGCTTTCGTGATGGGGCTCGACGCGGGATTCTTCGCATAAAGGTCTGCCATCAACGCATTGGCTTCATCGAGCTTGCCGAGGGCCACGAGCGAACTCACGAGCAGCGGGGCGATTTT
>JAYVMJ010000010.1:0-7144 GCA_043759025.1 Verrucomicrobiota bacterium
CATCGTGATAGTCCGCACATCATCGTGATGGATGACCTGACCAACCACATGGACCTGCCCGTGCGAAGCAAATCCCGCTTGCCGTGCGACTAAGATCACCCACGACTTGCACCCAAACTCCACATTCGATGAGTCGAATCCTGCGTCCGATTTGGTAGTGATTTAACTTCGACGGCAGCGCGAACTTAGCCGCTTGCGAATCTTGACCGGGTTGCGCAATTTGATATCACCCTTCGGCCCCGATGATTTTGCCGGGCCGCACCCCATCACCTTATGTCCATTTGTCGGACACTCATTGCTTTTGCCCTGGTCGCCATCGCCACTCTGGGAATGGCTCGCCGCGCCCGGGCCGAAGAGCCGATCAGCGGTTATTCAATCCGCACTTGGCAGACTGAAGAAGGCCTTCCTCAAAATACCGTCATCGCCATCACCCAGACCCGGGACGGGTATATCTGGATCGGGACTTTCGGGGGGCTCGCCCGATTTGACGGCGAACGCTTTCAGAACTTCCAACCGAATAACACGCCAAGTCTTTCCGACGGTCGCATCTCGGCTCTCTTCGAAGATCGCGATGGGGTATTATGGATCGGCCATGACTCAGGGAAAATAACCCGCTATTATCACGGAAAATTCGAAGCGTTCGACGCTCGCAATCCTTCCCGTGAAAAAGTGACGGCCATTGGCACCGACACTTCCAATACCCTCTGGTTTTTGCGGCAGGATGGCACGCTGGATTCCTTCCCCGCTACTCCCGTCTCGCTGAAATCGCGGTCGGATGACCATCAGGCCAACTGTGCTCTCGCCCGTGGTTCGGCCGGACAGACGTGGATCACCATCAATGGAGTGGTTAGCCAGCTGCGCGACGGAAAGTTGGTACCGATCAATTTCGGGCCGGCGCGTCAAAGCGGTTTTGTGATGGGCATAGGTGCCGCGGCGGATGGCGCATTGTGGGTGATAAGGGATGGCCGCGTGAGAAAATGGGGGGAGGGGCATTGGCGGGAGGATCGTGGGCCGGCTCCTTCGCGTAGCAATGGCACCCTCACCTCCGTGTATGAGTTACATGATGGAACTCTCGCCGTCGGCACGATGGACGAAGGTTTCTATCTCATTTTCGCCGACGGGCGGAAACTTCATTTCGATCACAGTAACGGGCTGCCGCAAAACTGGGTGAGATCGCTCTACGAAGATCGCGAGGGCAATCTCTGGGTGGGTGCGGGCTCGGGCGGACTTTTGGCCGTGCGACCCACGGCCTTTACCGTGCTCAATCCCCCTGACCAGTGGCAGGGACACACCGTATTGTCCGTCGCTCCCGCCCCTGACGGCGCTCTCTGGATTGGCACCGAAGGTGCGGGTCTGTACCGGTATTTACATGGCGCTTGGACCATCTACGACGGCAGCCGGGGCATCATAAATCCATTCGTCTGGTCCGTTGCCGCCAGCCCTGGGGGCGACATATGGGCCGGAACCTGGGGCGGCGGGGTTTACCAATTGCAGGGGGAAAACTTCGTCCCTGCAGCCGGGTTCGATGCGTTATCGGTGCCGGTGCTGGCATTGCAGTACACGGAGAAAAACCGCATCCTCTGGGCGGGAACCGGCAGCGGGTTGGCGTGCTTGAAAGAAAACAAGGTCACCTGGCCATTTCGCAGCCCGGAAGGAGTGACGGCAAACGTCTGCGCTCTCGCGCGCGATGATCACGGTGGCATGTGGTTCGGTCTTTCCGAGGGTGGACTCATCCGGTTGGCGGAGAATAAACTGACCCGGTTTCAGAAGTCGGACGGTCTTTCCAGTAACTCCGTCCAGTGCCTTCTGGTCGATGGCGACGTGCTTTGGATTGGAACGCCGGACGGTGGTCTCAATCGTTTTAAAAACGGTCACTTTTCCACCATTGGGATAAATCAGGGTTTGGCCAGCGATGTCATCTGTCACATTGAAGACGACGGCAGGGGTTATCTCTGGTTGAGCACACACCATGGAATTTTGCGCATTGCCAAGACGGAGCTGAATCGGTGCGCGGATGGAGAGAGCACCTCCGTTTCCGGGCAGGTGTACGATCGCAACGATGGCCTTCCCACCATTGAATATTCCGGCGGCCTGCAAGCCGCGGGATGCAAGACGACCGACGGCCGTCTCTGGTTCACGAGTAGCAAGGGATTGGTGAGTGTGGACCCCGCCCACATCCAATTAAATCCCGTGCCGCCCCCGGTGCTCATTGAATCGTTGCGAGTCGACGCGCAGCTGATCGAAACCACGGATGCTTCAGCCAAAGGCATCCAGTTGGCACCGGATCATCAACGCTTGGAATTCCAATATACCGCCTTGAGCTTGGCGGCCGCGAACAAGGTGCTGTTCAAATATCAGCTCGTGGGAGTGGACAAAGGCTGGGTGAACGCCGGCTCAAAACGCACGGCCTTCTACAGTCATCTGCCTCCGGGCGATTACCGTTTCCAAGTCATCGCGTGCAACAACGACAACGTCTGGAACAACACCGGCGCGGCGCTCGCATTCTCGGTGCTCCCGTTTTATTGGCAGACGTGGTGGTTTCGCGGATTCGCAGGATTATCGGCCCTCACGCTCGTGGGCTGGACCGTTCGGCACGAAACGCACCGCCGCATGCAGATCAGACTGGAGCAACTTGAGCGGGAACGCGCGATCGAGGCGGAAAGAGCCCGCATCGCGCAGGACATCCACGACGACATCGGGGCGAGTCTCACCCGCATCACGATGCTCAGCCAGTCGGTCGGCCCGGATTCAAAGGAAAACGCCTTTGCCGCGACTGAGGTGCTGCACTCCATCTGCGACACAACGCGCGAGGTTACCCGTTCATTGGACGAGATCGTCTGGGCGATCAATCCACGTCACGACACACTCGACAGTCTCGTCTCTTACATGGGCAAATTCGCGCACGATGT
This sequence comes from Verrucomicrobiota bacterium, assembly GCA_043759025.1. GTDB lineage: Bacteria > Verrucomicrobiota > Verrucomicrobiia > Opitutales > Opitutaceae > Lacunisphaera. Next base: position 2,910 of record JAYVMJ010000010.1, read on the forward strand.
CCTGAGCGCAGCCCAAGTCCGGTGTCGGTTGGACTTGCCGGTGGAACTCCCTCCCTGGCCGCTCACCACCCAGACCCGGCATAACCTCCTACTCGCCTTCAAGGAAACCCTCAACAATGCCGTGCGCCATGCCGATGCCACCGAAGTCCGCGTTTCCCTCAGCCTGAAGCCTCACGGCTTTTCGATCACCATTCAGGACGACGGACGGGGATTCAACGATTCGCCCGCGAAGAACTTGACCTCCCCTCGAGCCATCGCCGGCAATGGTTTGGGCAATATCCACCGCCGGCTCGCTGAAATCGGCGGGCGGTGTGAAACAAGTTCAAAACCGGGGGAAGGTTCATGTGTCACATTTATGGTGAGCGTCACCAACCCAGTAACTCCAGCCCCGACGGGATAGACGACCGCTCTCAACCGTTACCCTGCACCGCCCTACCCCTTCATGAAGAATCCATCGATTTTGCCGTCCGCTATCTCTGTTTCAATGGACGATCCTGCCCCAGTAAAAGTAGCCGTGGTCGAGGACGATCCGTCGGTGAGAAAAATCCTGCGCGAATGGGTTCACCAGACCAAGGAGTTCGTTTGCATCCACGATCACGGAGATGCCGAATCAGCGATCGATGCCTTTGCGCAGGAACCTCCGAACGTGGCGCTGGTTGACATCAATCTCCCGGGGATCAGCGGCATCGAATGCGTTCGGCGCTTAAAGCCGCTGCACGCCAGCACCCAGTTCATGATGCTCACCGTTTACGACGACGCGAACCACATCTTCGCCGCGCTCGCCGCCGGTGCCACCGGCTACATGCTGAAGCGCACGCCTCGTGAATCCCTCTTGACTGCCCTCCGCGAGGTACAGGCAGGCGGTTCGCCCATGAGCAATGACATCGCCCGTAAAGTGGTGAGATCGTTCCAGCAGTCTTTTCCAAAGGAAAAATCAGCGGATGGCCTCTCTCCCCGCGAAGACGAAGTCCTGGGACTGCTGGCCCGCGGCTACCTCTATAAGGAAATTTCGGAAGTAATCGGCATCAGCCTTCCCACCGTGAGCACCTATATCCGGCGCATCTACGAAAAGTTGCATGTGCATTCCCGGGCGCAGGCAGTGGCAGTCTACAGCGACTTGCCTCTCAAAAAAAATCCCTGACCGTCGCCCTCCGGAGCCCAGACCGCTGTCGCCTCCATTGTCGTTATTTTTGATGACATGCGGATTTCAAAAGCCGTGGTATTGTAGAGTCGTGCCGTTGATTCGACTTCGTGGTTCCCCTCCACGAAGGGATACCCCTTCCACGATCAGCTCACTCTTTCCAACTGTGGACGTCTGCTTTATTGACCATGTCTCAATCGATCACTCTCGGGCGCAGTTTAATTTATGGGGCGGTGGCGGCCGGACTATTTTTCACGGGCCGGTTTTCCGCCTTCGTGGTGTCACCTCACAATCATCATCTCCCTGCCGGTGACAATTCGTCGTCACCGTCCAGTGCCGCCGGGTCCGGTACGGTCGCTCCTAAAATTGCCGCTGGCGCACCAGAGATGCTCTCAGCGAGTCAGATTCAATTGCGGCGCAATAGCCTCGAGCTCACGAGGCCGAGTCCCAGTCGCGATGAAGATATCCTGAAAATGCTCGCGGCCTGGGCGCTGGTCGATCCACTCGCCGCCCGCGAATACGTCAGCAAATCATTGACGCGCGACATGCAGGCCGACGCGTTCAACACCGTCTTTACGAACTGGGCGAAAAAAGACCCGATCGGCGCGTGGACTTGGGTACAAAGTAACGAACCCAACGAACATTCCCACGTCCGCGCAGTACTGGTGGAGACCGCCCGAACCAATCCCGCCCTCGGCCAACGTTTCGCCGCCGAGGTCGCTCAACAGCATCCCGAGCAAGCGGCGGAGGTCTACATCTACGCCTTGGACGGAGCAATGCATGACGGAAATTACGCCGCCGCCGAGCAGATGATTGCCGATGCCAAGATGCCCAATGAAGAGCAGAAAAACAGTCTCCTCAATTACCTCGCCGGCCAATGGGCGCGCTACCAGCCCGATCAAGCCGCACCTTGGGTCATGACCTTGCCGCCGGGGCCCGTACGCGATCAGGCGATGGACGCCTTGGGCCAAGCTTGGTCCGACATCGATCCGGTGCGCGCTGCAGACTTCGCCGTAAAACTTTCTCCCGGCCCGGTGCGTCAAAACGCTTTGCGCCAGGCGATCTCCAAATGGACGATGGACGACCCGTTGGTTGCGAGCAAATGGGTGCTGCAGTTTGATGCGAACCAGGACTTCGACCAAGCCGTCGCGTCAATTGCGACTTCCAACGATCTCATCACCCGCAACATTAATCTGGCGCTGGGCTGGGCCGATACGATTCAGGATCCCGGCCTTCGGCGTGAAAGCACCGCGACCGTCGTTTCAAACTGGTACGCGCAGAATCCCGTCGCGGCACTGAACTACATCAAGACGTCACCGGACCTCAGCGCCAGTTCGCGCAAAGATCTGCTCGAAAGAATCGCACCCGCTACTTTGCAATAGCCGACCAGTCTTCTTTTCCGATTTTTCCTCAACCCAAACCCCAAAAATGAAGATACTATCCGAACTCAGTCGTCATCGCCCCACGTTTCCCCGTCTCCTGATTGCCGCGCTCGGCGTCGCGCTCGCCGGCTCAGCCGTGCCCACGGCTTCCGCCGCCAACGGTGTAAACCTCCAGCCCGCCTACTACAATAGTGGCTACCCCAACTTCGGGTGGTCGTTAATGAAGAGCAAAGGCAACATCCGCAGTCTTCGCATCGAAGTGGACACCAGTCGCGTCGACGTCTGGGCGGCAAAATACTACATCGATCAGGCAAAAGCCAACGGCTACAATGACATCATTGTCACGTTCCACCAATATGGCGGTTCAGACAATTACAACGATCTCCAGACTGCAGCCAACTGGTGGAAGAACAATTACTCCAAGCTCGGCGGCGGATTTAAAATCAACCTCTGCAACGAATGGGGCAGCCACAACCTCAGTGCATCGGCGTACGCCTCCGCTTACAACGCCGCCATTTCCACGGTCCGCTCCGTCTACAGTGGAGCCATCGTGATGGATATTCCCGGTTGGGGCCAGGAGACGCTGACCGCTTACAACGCCTTCAAAACGAGCAGCCCACGCGTCAATGACGGGAACGTTATCGTCTCCACGCACATCTATCCGGGCAATTGGAATCAGGCCCGCGGCCACACCTATAATACATCGGACATGAACGATCTCGCCAACATCGGTAAGACCATTTTGGTTGGCGAATTCGGCACCGGTGCCGGCGCCTGCGATTGGTCGGGTTGCGTCAACTACGCCAAGTCGAAGGGCTGGACCGTGATGGCATGGTGCTGGAATGGTGACGGTGGCAGCTTGAACATGGTGTCGCCTTCCTGGGCTTCCCAAGCGTGGAGCAATACGTATAGCACCAATTCGTATTTCAATACGGTCTACCCGAAACTCTGATAGAAGCTTCTGAATCAATCGCGAGAGGCGGCTCCCACTGGACCGCCTCTTTTTTGTCGACCACTCGATCACCGCGAAAGGAAAAACCTCAGGCGTTTCAGTCGTACCCTCAGCTTCATCGAAAATATACCAGCCACAAATCGCGTTTAGTCAGCGGGGGAAATCAAAACGTCATGGCGGAAGTGATCCGGTTATTCGTCTCTGCAAGTGTATCCTCTGATTGATTACTCCAGCTGAAGACAGCCGCATCATCCCCCCGTCATCGTTAGTTATAACTCCACAAAACATATGCAAAATCGCATCTCCCTTGAGGCTGCGTGCCCCCACCGTCAGTCGTTGCCGCTTGTGAAGAGAAATCGCTTCACCCAGGGTTTACTTGGATTCTTGTTCAGCGCTTCGCTCGGGCTTTTCGCGAATCCCACTTTTGCGCAAACCCAAACTGCCGTGCAGAAATACGGTCAACTTAGGGTTCAGGGCAATCGCATCGTCGACAAAACGGGAACGCCCATTCAGTTGCGGGGCATGTCGCTCTACTGGAGCCAGTGGGTTCCCAAATACTGGAACTACAATACGATCAAATGGCTGAGAGATGATTGGAAAATCACCGTGATCCGCGCCGCAATGGGCGTGAACGGAAACACCGACGGCTACCTCGTCAACCCCACCGCCGAGAGAGACAAGGTGATCGCGGTCGTGGATGCCGCGATCGCACTGGGCATTTATGTTATCATCGATTTCCACGACAGCACCGCCAGCGCCC
>JAYVMJ010000011.1:0-5707 GCA_043759025.1 Verrucomicrobiota bacterium
CGACGACGACTTTCTTGCCGGCAGTGCTCACGGGCAGCGTGAACGTCTTACGGTACCAGCCGATGCCATGGACGAAAAAGCCGCCTTCACGGTCGCCATCAGGCGGCGGGTTGAGCGCTCCCTCGATGCTCCAATCGTGCGGCACATCGAGTGTGCGCCAGCCCGTGTCGTCGAAGGCGGGCAGTTTCGCCGCAGCCTCGTCACCGATTCGAAAACGCCAACCTGCGTCGAACGCAATGATTTCGCGCGGCACGGTGGACCCGGCCGCCGGTTCCGCGGCCCACGACGAACCGGAAGCCAGGCAACCAAACGCCCCAAGCCAGAGCAAATTCAACGTCGAGGAAACCAGCGATGGGGTGAGCATGAGGGGAAGACGGCGGAAGACTGACAGGGATTACGTGGGGACCGCAGGGAATCGGTTACACTCAAAAAGAAACAGGGGAAATCTCTTGGTTTTGCAATCTTCGTCACGCCGGAAAGGGAAATCGCCGCGGTCACAGATAAAGAGCAATAAGAATAAAACCATCCATTGGCTCATAGTGAACCTCGCGCTGTCAGCAGGAGCGAATGGCCTCAATCCGCTCCGAAGGGATTGGGGTCAACCCGTTCGTTCCCTGCACGTCTCACGCCTTCATCATCGCGAGCAGCCGGCGCCAGGACGCGGCGGTTTTTAGTTCGAACTCAGCGTGACGACCAAAGACGAAACGGTTTACCGCCAGCGCAAATCCGATGCAGGCCCAAACCGTGATAGCCATCAGGTGAAGGAAATGGGGCGGTTGCGGGATCGCGGCATAATGCGTGCGCAGCACCGGCCAGCCGAACGTCAGCGCGGCATACAGCAGTGCACCGAAAATAATCGTGGCGATGACGGCGCGCGCCTCGACGTTGCGAAACAATAATCCAGTGATGAAGGCCGCAAGGATCGGCATGCTGAACAGGCCGATGAGTTGCTGAATCAATTGAATGATGCTCTCCGCGTGCATGTACGCGGGCACGAGTGCGATGGAGACCAGCGCAAATCCGATTTGCAGAAAGATGCTCAGGCGCTTCACGCGATCCGCCGGGTTGAAATAAGTCTGATAGATGTCGCAGACGAACAGCGTCGCCGAGGAATTGAGGGTCGCCGTGTAACTGGAAATCACCGCGCCGAACATCGCCGCCGCAAAGGTCCCGAGCAGCCACTGCGGCATTAACTCATGCACGATGTGACCGTAAGTGGCGTCCCCCAACTTTCCGTACAGCTTGAACGCGCAGACGCCGGGAATCGCGATGACGGGCGGAATGATGAGCAGCCGAATCACCGCCGCCGCATAGACGCCCTTCTGCGCTTCACGAATCGATGGGGCGGCGAGCGCGCGCTGCGTGATCGTCTGGTTCGTGCTCCAGTAATAAAGCTGAGTGAAAATCATGCCGGTGAAAAGCGTCTGCCATGGCAGCAGCGAATCCGGGCCACCGATCATCGTGAGACGTTCCCTTGGAATTCCGCTGAAATTCCAGTGCACGGCGTTCAACGCGAGCACCGTCACCAGTATCGCCATCCCGAGAACGATCACGCCGTTGTAGGTATCACAGAAGGCCACTGCACGCAGGCCGCCGAGGATCGCGTAGGCAGCCCCGACCGTCGCGGTGAAGGTTGCAATCGCGACAAGCGGAAACGGCGGGCCAAACATCGTTTTGATCAGCAGCGAACTCGTGTAGAGCATGATCGGCAGAAAAATCAGCACGTCGCCCAGCAAGAAGATCGTCGCGACCGTGACGCGGATGTTCTTATCGTGGTAACGCCGTTCCAGGAGCTCGGTCACCGTCGTGCATTTGTATTTGTAGTAGATTGGCACAAACACCTTCGCGAGCAGCAGAAGCCCGACGACCGCACTGAGCTCCCACCACGTGATGAGCAGCATCTGGTTTCCGTTCCAACCGACCATCGTGTCGGTATTGATATTCGTGAGCGTGATCGAACCCGCGATCAGCACCCAGTTCAGCCCATTGTTCGCGAGGAAATATTCCTTGGTGTCGCTCGTCGCTCGTGTGGCATTGCGGCAATGCCGCCAGGTAAGAAAAGCCACGAGGCCGGTCAGTCCGAAAAACACGAGGATCTGGATCACAGCGGGGGTAGCCATGCAGAGCCTTTGGCGAACACCCGGAGCCGGATCAAGATCTCCGAATTCGGACCGTCCCAAAGAAAAATTAATCCCGGAGTTTGCCCATGAAAGACACGAAATCACACGAAAAGGGAATCTATCTTTCACACGTCATGGCCCGTCGGTTGGATTTCGTGTCATTTCGTGTGTTTCGTGGGCCACTCAGGTCGAGCCGTGGCGATTTGAGATCGCGTGTCCCGCCGTGACGCGGTTTTCCTTCACCGCACTCCCCGCCCGTCATGCCCAAATCGAAAACTCTGCCCAAGGTGGCGCTGCTGTTTGAGACCACGAATGCTTACGCGCGGGAACTGCTCATCGGGATCGGCGATTATATTCTCAGTCATGGCCCATGGAGTGTTCATTTCGCCGAGCCCGGGCCCGCGGATCGGCCGCCGCCCTGGCTGGCGACGTGGGATGGCAACGGGGTTGTTGTTCGCGGAGAGAATGCGCGGATCGCCAAGGCCGTGACCAAACTCGGCGTGCCCGTCGTCGACCTGACGCCCTCGCGATTGCTGCCCAAAGCCCCGTGGGTAAAATCCGATGATGGGGCCATTGCAAGGCTCGCCGCGCAGCATTTCCTCGAGCGCGGTTTCCGGCATTTCGCGTTTTGCGGCGATCCGCGCTTCAGTTGGTCGAACCGGCGCGCGGATCAATTTGGCCTTCTGATTCGGGGAGCCGGCCGCGATTGTCAGACGTACGAACCGGCGCGCCGCATCCTCAACGGCGACGAACAAGTCGACGACATCGCCGCGTGGCTGGCGAAATTGCCGCGACCGGTGGCGGTCTTCGCCTGTTACGACAATCGCGGACAACAAGTATTGGAAGCCTGCCGGCGCACCGGCATTGCCGTGCCAGAGGAAGTCGCGGTGCTGGGCGTGGACAATGACGAAGTTCTCTGCGTGCTGTCGCCTCCGCCTCTTTCCAGCATCATCCTGAATACCCGGCGCACCGGATGGGAAGCCGCCGCACTCCTTTCCTTGATGATGAAAGGAGAAAAAATCACTCCGACCGCCCACTTGATTCCACCCGTAGGCATCCAGACGCGTCAAAGCAGTGACATTCTCGCCGTCGCCGACCCGAAAATTGCCGGCGCGCTCCGTTACATCCGCGAACACGCTTGCGAAGGTCTCCGCGTCAGCGACGTGCTCAAGCATTGTCCGATGGCCCGACGCGTCTTGGAAAGCCGTTTCAAGCAATTACTGGGCCGCACGCCGCGGCAGGAAATTTTACGCGTGCAGTTGAATCGCGTCAAAGAGCTGCTCGTAGGCACCGAACTTCCCGTATGGGAAATCGCCGATCGCACCGGATTCGATCCGGAATATCTCAGCGTAGTTTTCAAACAGGAAACGGGTGTGGCGCCCAGTGAGTATCGAAAAAGCTACGGACTTGGGCGATAGCGTGAGCTCCACAATTTAACTGCGTGATTTGCACCGGCGTCATTCGGACCGGAAGTGCCCACGAACAACCCGAAACAAATTCAAGGGCAGCGGCATGCTTCAGTGAAAAACCCGCGGCAGTAGGCTGACATAATTTTATCCTAATTTCGGGTGTTTCGTGGGCAATTCATCTGCCCGCACAGTCGGCGCCGCGTGCGCGAAATCAAAGATCAAATGCGCATTCTTCCCCCTTCAGGATTTCAGGGATTCTTGCGATAATCCGCCCGGTGCGTTTCAGTAACACCCGCAGTCTCTCCGCACCCCGGCGGTTTGACTTCCTTCAAAACTCCCCTACCCATGAAATCGCGTTTCGTTTCATCAGTGCTTTCTGCCGGCTCCCTGCTTTTTTCGGCTGCGGTCACGCTGTCAGCCCAGACAGAAAGCGCGGCCAATCAGCCCGTTTTCCCAGTAACCATCGAGGTCGACGCCGCCAAGACGCTCGGCGATCTTAAACCGATCTGGCGATTCTTCGGGGCCGATGAACCCAATTACGCCACGATGAAGGACGGTCGCAAACTCATCGGTGAACTCGGCGAACTCAAACCCAAGTCGGTTTATTTCCGGGCGCACAATTTGCTCAACACCGGTGACGGCACGCCCGCGTTGAAATGGGGCAGCACCAACGCCTACACCGAGGACGCCAAGGGCAATCCAATCTACAACTGGACCGGCACGGATCGCATCTTCGACACCTACCTCGCGCGCGGCGTCCGGCCTTATTTGCAACTTGGATTCATGCCGGAAGCGCTCTCGACCCATCCCGAACCTTACCAACACGAATGGCGCCCCGGCCTGAAATACGATGACATCAGCACGGGCTGGGCGTTTCCCCCGAAGGATTACGCGAAATGGGGCGAGCTCGCCTACCAATGGACGAAGCATTGCGTCGAGCGCTACGGGCGCGCCGAGGTCGAGCAATGGTATTTCGAAGTGTGGAACGAACCGAACGGCGCGGCTTACTGGCGTGCGACACCCGAGGATTTTCAGAAACTGCATGACTACGCCGTCGCCGGCGTGCGCCGCGCGCTACCGACCGCGCGGGTGGGCGGCCCCGATGTCGCCGGTCACGGCGGGAAATTCATGGAGGCGTTCATGCAGCACATCGTGCATGGCAAAAATTACGCCACTGGTGAAACCGGCACTCCGGTCGATTTCATTTCCTTCCACGCGAAGGGCTCGCCCGTATTCGTCGATGGCCACGTGCGCATGGGCATCGCGAACCAGCTCCGCACGGTTGACACCGGATTTGCCATGATCGCCGGCGCGCCGGAATTGAAATCGAAACCGATCGTCATCGGCGAGTCCGATCCGGAAGGCTGCGCCGCCTGCCAGAGCCCGCAGAACGGCTATCGCAACGGCACAATGTATTCCAGTTACACGGCGGCCGTTTTCATGCGCGAACAGGATCTCGCGACGAAGCACGGCGTGAATCTCGAGGGTGCATTGACGTGGGCCTTCGAGTTTGAGGATCAGCCCTACTTCGCCGGCTTCCGCGCGCTCGCTTCCAACGGCATCGACCTGCCGGTGCTGAACGTCTTTCGCATGTTCAGCCAAATGGGCGGACAACGCATCGCCGCGCATAGCTCCGCCGAAATTCCGCTGGCGACGATGCTGAAGGACGGCGTGCGCGGGCAGCCGGACGTCGCCGCCTTTGCCAGTCTCGAAGGCCGCCGACTTTCCATCATGGTGTGGCACTACCACGACGACGATTTGCGGGGACCCGATGCCGCCGTGGAATTGACCGCCACCGGGTTGGGCCAAGCCTCCCCGGCCACGCTGACGCATTACCGGATCGACGATACGCACAGCAATTCCTACGCAGAGTGGAAACGCCTCGGTTCGCCCATCGCGCCGAACGACGCCCAATACGCGCAACTCGAGCAAGCTGGCAAACTGGCCCAGCTCGCGCCCGCGGAAAAAGTCGGGGTCGAAAATGGCACCGCCACGCTCAAATTCACGCTCCCCCGCCAAGGCGTTTCTCTCCTCGTGCTCGAATTGCCGGCGGCAAATTGAGCCGGAACGCGCTTCTTTAAAGTAAACAACCCCGGGGCAAGCCCCGAGGCATTGAAACCAAGCCAACCATGCCGCTGATCAGTTATGCTCTCCTCCGTGGCACGGGCGTCCCGCCCG
>JAYVMJ010000012.1:0-2547 GCA_043759025.1 Verrucomicrobiota bacterium
CGGGCGGGACGCCCGTGCCACGGAGGAGAGCATAACTGATCAGCGGCATGGTTGGCTTGGTTTCAATGCCTCGGGGCTTGCCCCGGGGTTGTTTACTTAGTCGACGAATGCCGGGTCAACTGCGTGCGTGCGTGGCACCCGGATCAAGACTCAGAAATCCTGAGCCCAGCCCGTGCAACGTAGGTGAGGGGAGAAACGACTTGAGTTTGAAACAGAATTTGTCCCGCGAAGGATGGGATGGTGACGAAGGCCATTTTATCCGGTACGCGAATGACTTGCGGCACGATCCAGCAAATGGAGGGGCAGGGAAAAGCCTGCCCCCACGAAACATATTAACGCGGAGATCGCGGAGAGGGATCACGTCAAGGTCCACGCTTTCCGCGCCTCCGGGTTAATTTATTTTATCCCGGTTCGCGGCGGGGTCGGATTCGCGGGCGGTCAGCGATCACGGCAAATTGGGTCACCTGAAAGTTGCAGTGCAATGCCACGACGGATGACACGGATCGAACTGATGCGGAAAATTGCAAGGAGTTCTCAATCGATTGATAATCCGGGCTCATCCGTGAAATCGGTGGTTTCTGCTCCGGAATTTGACGTCAACGTTTTTTACCCCGAATGCATCACACTTAACCGAATGCCATCACACTGGCTCACCGTTTTTAACTTTAGTCATTGCGGCAAGCGCGGTGACGAAGCGATCCATCGCGGTGGATCGCCATGCCCGCCTCCGGCGACTCGCGATGACAGAAAAAGTGTGATGCATGGCGCTCAATAAAAAACGTTTCGGTCGAGTGACCGATACTGGATCGCCTCGAGCAGGTGGTTGGACTCGATCCGCGGCGCGGACGCGAGGTCGGCGATGGTGCGGGCGACTTTCAAGATGCGATCATACGCGCGGGCGGACAGCGAGAGCTGTTCCATCGCCTGCTGCAATACGTCGCCGAGTTTGGCGTCGAGTGCGCAATGTTCCTTCACCTGCGGCACCGACATGCGGGAGTTGGCGGTGATTTTCCCGGCGGCGAAGCGCTTCAGTTGAATCTGCCGCGCGAAGGCGATGCGCTGGCGGATAACCGCTGAGGACTCGCCGGGACGATCGTTGCGCAGCTCCGCAATGGAAAGCGCCGGCGCCTCGATGTGGAGATCGATGCGATCGAGCAACGGTCCGCTGATGCGGGCGCGGTAGCGTTGGATCTGCGTCGGCCCGCAGCGGCACTCATGCTTGGTGTCGCCAAGATATCCGCAGGGACAGGGATTCATCGCAGCGACCAGCATGAAATTGCAAGGCAGGGTGATCTTTCCCGCGCTGCGTGAAATGGTGACGTGACCGTCTTCCAGTGGTTGCCGCAGCACCTCGAGGGCGGAACGTTTGAATTCCGGTAACTCGTCCAGAAAAAGCACGCCGTGATGGGCGAGCGAAATTTCGCCGGGACCGGGAATCGTGCCACCGCCGAGCAGGCCAACGTCGGAAATCGTGTGGTGCGGCGTGCGGGACGGGCGCTGCAAGAAATGGAGGCCGGTCTGCATCGTCTGGCCGGCGGCCGAATGGATGCGCAGGATGTCGAGGTATTCGTCGAGCGTGGGTTGCGGCATGATGCCGGGAATGCGCTTGGCGATCATCGATTTTCCAGAACCGGGCGGTCCGATCATCAATAAATTGTGCCCGCCCGCGACGGCGACTTCGATCGCGCGCCGCACGCCGTGCTGGCCTTTGATTTCGGCGAAGTCGGGTCCGGCGGAGTCGGGGCGAATATCAGCTTCCGCGTTTTTCGGTGCCGTGAGCGGTTTCAGGTCGAGTTCCCCGGCGAGAAACCGGTTCGCTTGATCCAGTGAGGTGATCTCGTAAACAGAAATGCCTTCGACCAACACTGCTTCCTGGGCCGCGACGGATGGGAGCAGGATCGATTTTTTCCCGGAGGCGCGGGCGAGCACCGCCATCGCGAGGCCGCCTTTGATTGGGCGAGTCGCGCCGGAAAGGCTCAACTCGCCGGCAATGACGAAATCGGAAAGCGTCTCGCACACGAGTTGGCCGGTCGCGACGAGGATGCCGAGGGCGATCGGCAGATCGTAGATCGCGCCTTCCTTGCGCAGGTCGCCGGGAGCGAGGTTGATCGTGGTGCGCGTGCGCGGCATGCGCAGCGCGGAATTGCTGAGCGCGGAAAACACGCGGTCCTCGGATTCCTTGACGGCAGCGTCCGGGAGTCCGACGAGAATGAGGTTGGGCACGCCGGATTCACCGGTGTTGACCTCAACCTGAACAGGCACGGCATCAATGCCCAGCAAGGCTGCCGAGCAGACAGTGGCTAACATGTGACTTTAAGCGGTAAGGGATTATTTCTCCCCAGTCCGTTCCCGCACGAGTCGCTGCACTTCTGCGATGTTGGCCTCGACTGCCTGCAAGTATGGATTGGGTTGGCCCGCTGTCGTCAAATAGCGATGCACACCACCGGCCTCAAAGTCGAGCAATGGCCGAACATAATTTTCCCAGAAGCGCGGAGTCTTTTCCAACAGTTCGTTGATCTCGTGATAGGAACGCTTCTGTTCCGGGAC
>JAYVMJ010000013.1:0-11224 GCA_043759025.1 Verrucomicrobiota bacterium
GGGCGGGACGCCCGTGCCACGGAGGAGAGCATAACTGATCAGCGGCATGGTTGGCTTGGTTTCAATGCCTCGGGGCTTGCCCCGGGGTTGTTTACTAAACTGTTGACGGTCCGCGGGCGCGGTAATCGATGCTTCGTAATCCTTAAAAAAGCCGGTGAGTTTGTCGGAGTTCTCCTTCATTTCAGTCTCGATTGCCTTTCGGTCAGCCGGATTGGGCAAGAGCAACCAACGATGCGTCAGCGCAAAGTTGGCCATGTTGACGGACTCGATTCGCCCGGAATAGTAGACCCCCGGCAGGCAGTTGACCGTGTTCCGTCCGGATTGAACGTTAATGGCGGTGAGACGCGCATAAGCGAAAAGCCCGAGGGCCGCTGACAAGCCCAGTAAAAGGGCAAAGCCAAAGATAATGCGTTTTCCGATCGTCCAGATTTTCATGATAAATAGTTGAGTCGCCACGTCGAAACCTGCGGATGGCCTTTCCCGGAAAACGGCACGAAAAAGGCGCAGTCCAATCGTCCGCCCCCGATAGCCCCTGCGGAAAATTCCCTGCGCCCAACCGCGGATCGGTCAGGAACATAGCAGGATAATTTTACCCAATTTCCCTCAAGACCAGATGAATACGGTCCGATCTATCATTGTTTATCTCAGTAAACCCTATGGCCCCAACGCAGCCCATCACCGACACCCTGATTCAGGATTCCATCGTCAAAGCGGTCCAGAACGTCAGCCGGATCATGCTGCGCCAGGAAGCGATCTTGCTCGAAGCCAAACTGGCCGACGTGTCATGCAACTCCCTCACCACCCTCGGAGCAGCGCCCTACGTGATCGGCAATGTGGGATTCGCCGGTGAAGCCAACGGCTTGGTTTATCTTTGCTTCACGGACGCCTTTGCGCGCCACGCGGCCAGCCATATCCTCGGAATGAGCGCCGCCGAAATCGAGGCCCACGGTAACGAAGTGGTGAAGGATGTAGTCGGCGAAATCACCAACATGACCACCGGTGGTTTTAAAAACGCATTGAGCGACTACGGATTCCCCTGCAAGCTGTCGCTGCCTACAATCGTACGCGGCGATCATCTTTCCATCGCGGCCGTCAAGTCGGCCAGCCGCGGCATTTTCCATTTTTCGTCCGGCGACTATCAGCTCATCGCCGACGTGCAGGTTAAACTTTAAGGCGCCTTATAGGCCGAAATAGTTGACGGGAAAATTCCCGACGCCTCAGTTTTCGCCCAGCGATTTCTTTAACGCGGCGAACTCGCTTTTCAGTTGAGCGATTTCGGTTTCCAGAACTTCGACCCGCTTTTCCAGATCGGGTGACGTCAGGGGCGGCGCGACCGCCGCAACCGATGATTCAACCGCAGCAACCACGGTTGGTTCTCCGGTCAGCAATTGCACCCAGCGTAATTCCTTTTGACCCGGCTGGCGCGGTATCCGCCGGACGAGTGGTCCGGAGGGGCGCGCCGCCATTTCCTGCAAAATCGCCTCGACCTCCTCGAGGGTTAACCGGTGCATGCGCTCCGTCCGAATTCGAAGCTCCGCTGTGGTCTGCGGCCCGCGAATCAACAGTTCGCACAGCACCACGCGGGCGCCGAGATCGATTGGAAAAACCAAGTCCAGCGTCTGGCGGTATTTAAAAACGCGTGCGTCCGCTCCGGAGAAAAGCGTTGCCAACTTTTTCGTCCGCAGTCCATCGAGCGCGCTTTCCGCCTCGCGCGCGGAGACATCCATCACCGGATCGCGATTGCTGCGTTGGTTGCTGGCATTGACGAGGGAGTTCAGCGTGAGGGGATAAATATCCGGCGTCGCCAGTTCCTTTTCAATCAGGCAACCGAGCACGCGGCCTTCCAGCGGGCTGAGGATAACTTCTGGCAATGAAGCGGCTGCCGCCGGCGATTCCAAGTTCATCCGCCCATTCCAGAATCCGCCGCGCGCAACGCAAGACCGATCACGCCAGCCCCAGATCATCGTGGAGCGAACAGTCGCAAGCATGCTTTCATCACGCAAAAAAGTTCGGGGCACGCAGCCCCGAACCTTCTTGCCTGTAAACCATGCGGAGCTCAGGCCGTGACTGAGGCTGTTTTTGTTTGCGCCCGCTTCCTGCGCACAAACCCGACGAGCAGAAGCATTCCGGCGCCCGCCCATCCGTAGGTCGACGGCTCCGGTACCGGGGACATTGGTGAACCGGGCGAGAACGCGAGGCCGGAAACGCTGGCGTATCCGGTGTCGAGCACGTTCGCATTCAACTCCGACGCGAGCCCCGTGGTCTTGTCGATGGAATACAGCCGATCATTGATCGCACCAAACAACTGACCGTTGGCATCGACCGTCAACGCCGCGAACGGGCTGTTGTTTTGGATCCCAAGCGATCCGATCGACGTCAGTGCTGCCGTGTCCTGATTAACAATGTACAGGGTGGCATTCGCTTCCTGCCCGATGGCGTAAAGCTTGTTGTCCGAAAATACCATGCCGTCCAACACCACGTCGGTCGTACCAATGCGCAGCGAGGTGCCGGACATCAGGTCGAACTTGTAGAGATCGTTGGCGACATTGAAATCCGAGGTGAGCGCGGAAGACAAAAAGCCAATGCCATCGGAGCGAAACGCGAGGTCGCCCTCGCCGAGGATGTTGCTCACTCCGATATTGATCGAACTAGAGATCGCCCCAGTGGAACGATTAATTTCGCGGATCCTGTCGGAACCCGGATCGAAGGTATATAGTTTCCGACCGCGAAATCCGATGCCGTAAGGCGACACGGTTTCACTGAGCGACGCCACCAACGAGCCGGCACCGGTGGTCGGATCGATCTTAATCAGTTGATTGTCGAAGAACGTGACCCCGTAGAGCACGGAAGACTGCGCCAACGCAGTTCCCGCGCCGGCCAGACCGAGAGCAATCACCGCTCCCGCCCGCAATAATGTATTGGATAATTTCATGGGAATAAGGGACGAGGGGTTACTTGATCGCTCCGTTGAGCCCCGCCGGATAGAATCCGCCATTGGCGGCGTTTTCGCCGAGATAAACAATATTCAGCACCTGACGTGTGGTGCGACTGTACACGATGCTGTTCGCATCGGTCGGCACGAGGTTGGCCTTCCCATTGAGCACGACGCCTTGATCGTCGTCGCTGGCCCCATCCACCGCATCGCGCAAATCGGAGATGGCCTTGGTGGCAGCCTGGGTTTGCGAGCCGAGCGAATAGAGAATAGTCCGTACAACACCGGCATGGTAGGCTTCCACGCCAAGAATCCCCGCAGCGGCTTCGAGGTAGGTTTTATTCGTGATCAAAGGTGCGCCGCCTTTATATGCGGTCACGCCGACATCCTCGAAGATGAAGGCACCGAGCAGGAAATTCACCTCGTTCGCGAACGGGTCAAACCCCTCTCCGAGTCCTGCGGCTGCGGCCGCGTCCATAAAACTCTCGCGCAGATTGATCGCCGGACGCGCGACCGGTTGCACCCCCGCCTGCGCGAGTGCGGCGCGGAGAAATTTGACGTGGTTGCGTTCATCCACCGCAATCTCCTCGGCGTATTGTTTGAATGCATCCGTTTTAAATGGCACCTTGGGATTTGCTTTCACCGTCACTGGGCCCGGCGTACCCGCGCCGCTGACGCCAATGCCAAAGTGTTCAATGCCCACCCCGCTCACGGCGTAGGTGTAATATTCCGCCTCCAGATATTCGAGATTGAGGGCAAAGTTAAGGACGGCGGCGTCCTGAACGGGTCCGCTCGCGGCAAACGCCTCGGTTTTGAGCAGACTGAGCGAACCGATACCAATCGCGCCAATACCAAGTTGCTTTAAAACGGCCCGACGAGTGACCGGAGTCACGACTTTTTCGGTGGATGTATTCATATGCATCTATCCTTTTTGGGTGATGGCCCGCGATGCGCCCGCGAACCAAAAGCGAAGAATGAAATGCACGCTGCGGACAGCACCTACAACCGATCCTTTCCCAGAGTCGTTGTTACAAATCAACGGAGCCGGGGAAAATCGAGCGAGGTGTGCCGGAGCATTTCATTCTCGAACAGACTAAGCATCGAATGCGAGCCCGGGCGCACCGTCCCGCATCAGGATTACCCTGAGCGAAGCACCGGGATATTTCCGCCAGGTGAATCCACTTCGTCCCGCATTCTCGCACGCGAACGCCGGACGGGGAGCCAGGAGCAAAAATTAATGGGTCCGGCGTTTTGTCTATTCAGGGCGAAGGTGCGCCGCCCAGCCACCACCGGGAGCGAGCTTGATCGTCAACTTCGTCGCGCTCGTCACGGTTTGCACGACGCGCTTATAATCGTCCGCGCGACGATCAGCGTTGATGCCATCGCGGAATTCCTCGAGTTGAAATTTTCCCGCCGGCAGGAACGAGAGATCAATCGACAATTCCCGCGGAGCCCAATCCGTCATCGCGCCGCAGTACCATTCCTCGCCGCTGCGTCGGGCCACGGCGATGTACTCGCCGATGCGTCCGTCAAGTCCGCGACTCTCGTCCCACACGGACGGTATGGCGGAAAGAAACGCCAGGCATTCCGGCTCGCGCAAATAATTCGTCGGCGAATCCGCCAGCATCTGCAACGGGCTCTCGTAAATCGCGTACATCGCGAGCTGGTGGCAACGCGTGCCCTGGCTTTCCGGCAAATCGAAATTTTTCGAATAACCAACGCGGGTCGCATTCAGCATCGCGCCGGGGGTAAAGTCCATCGGCCCGACAAACATCCGCGTAAACGGAATCGTGACCGTGTGCGCGGGCGTGATCTGCGAACTCCACTTATTCCACTCATTGCCGCGCACGCCCTCGGTGGAAATCAGGTTCGGCCAGGTTCGCGTCAACGCCGCCGGCCGGATCGCGCCATGAAAATCCACCAGCATTTTGCGCTTCGCCGCCTCAGCTGAGATGCGTTGATAGAAATTCATCACGATCTGGTCATCGCGTTGCATGAAATCGACCTTGATGCCCGCGACCCCCCACCGGGCAAAAAGATCGAGCGCCGGGATAAGCTGGTCATCGAGTGTTTTCCAAACCGCCCAGAGAATCACACCAACATTTTTCTTTTTCCCATACGCCACAATTTTCGCGACGTCCATGTTTGGCGCCGTTTGCAAGAGATCGCCCAGCACGTACCAACCTTCGTCGAGCACGATGTAGCCGAGTCCGTGCGCGGCGGCGAAATCGATGTAGTACTTGTAGGTTTCAGTATTAACCCCGGCCCTGAAATCCACGCCGGCGAGATTATTGGCATTCCACCAATCCCACGCGACCTTGCCCGGCTTGATCCATGATGTATCGGTCAACGTCGTCGGGCTTTCCAACAAATAGACCAGCGGATTGGTCACCAAATCCACATCCTTGTGCGCGATCCCCAAAAGCCGCCAGGGATAAGTGCGCGTGCCTTTGGTCACGGCAATGTAGTCCGCCGTTTTTGTCACCTTGAAATCGCGGTCTCCGGTTAGTTTTTCTTCCAGCGGATACGGGGGGAAAACGCCGGCCAATCCACTGCCGCTGGTTCCACGCAGCCATAATCCCGGATAATCGACGACATCGGAATCGGCGACGGCGATCTTCAGGCCGTTGGCGTCGACGACCGCTGGAATACTCGCGAGATTTTTTTCCGCCAGATCGCCGAGCGCGCGCGGCAGAAAAATCCGCTCATTGTGTGAGTAGAAACTTTCCTCTTCCGGGTAGAAAGCGTTGAAATTATCGGCAAATTCCAAGGCAACCTCCTCGCCATCGACCTTCACCTGCGCGGCGGGAAGCGTTGTTTCCCAACGATACGCCACGCCTTCGTTGTACGCACGAAATACCACCGAATAGTTGCCGTCGAAATCGAACCGCAATTCATTGTAATGCTCGCGAAATTCCGCCGCTTTCTGGCGAACCACCGGATGCAGAACGCCGTCGTACGAGCGGGGCGTAACCGACTTTAATTTCGGCGAGATCCCCAACACGTTGCCGTCGATTTTCAAGGAGAGCGTGGCCGCCTTGAGCACCGGGGTTTCAGCCACGCTCAGATCGTAGCGAATACGATTTCCCACCTGAATATCCACCACGATTGCGCCATCCGGGGAAATGAGTTTTTGAGCCGGCTCGGCCGCTTCAACCCGGACGATGGACAGACGGGCGAGGCAGGAAATAAAAAAGAAGGCCGTGGATATTTTCATGGGGAGTGAGGGCAAATTGCACGGGCGCGGGTCGAGTGGCAAACCATCCCGGAAAATCGCCCATCATCAATAGGCATTTGCCGCCCGAGTGCTTATTTTTCGTGGGGTTAAATCCACGCCAATTCGGGTGAATTTTCCTGGCGCGAATACTCAACCGCGCGGCCCCGATGGTCGATAAAATAGCATTCGTTCATTTTCGGGTTTTTCACTTGGAAAATGCCAGGAAAAATTCCGCGCCCGCTAAATCTTGGTTAAAAAAACATCCGGGATTGGCACGGAGAAATTTCATTCCAAAGATCGAGCCGTCAACCTACGGCCCATCTGCTCCAAAATCATCATGCATCAACTATCTGCCCTTGCGGCTCCATTTCATTTCTCTTTCGTCACCGCAGTTGTTCGCCGCGTGACCGCCCGTTGCTCGTCCGCAGTCCGACGCTTGGCGCTATTTGCGGTGGCCACCGCGGTTCCGGTTGCAGCAACGGCCCAGTCCGTTTCAGCGGTGGCGACCGGCTACTACCACACGATGTACGTGAAATCCGACAACACGCTGTGGGCTACGGGCTACAATTTATACGGCCAGCTCGGCGATACCACCACCGTTCCAACCTCCCGCAGCAAACCCCTGCAAATCGCAACCGCCGTCGTGGCCGTATCGGCCGGCTTCGGCCATTCTGCCTTTATCAAAACCGATGGCACGCTTTGGGTGGTCGGCCTCGATAACCGCGGCCAGCTTGGCAATGGAGTTTCGACTTACGACGCCCAGGCCGCCGCCATCCAAATTGCGAGCAATGTTTCCTCCGTCGTCGCCGGCGGTTACCATACGCTTTTCGTGAAAAAAGACGGAACCTTGTGGGCGGTTGGCTCAAATAGTTTCGGCCAGTTGGGCGACGGCACGACAACGAATCGCGATACGCCGGTCCAAATCGCCACCAATGTGGCCGCCGCCGCCGCAGGCGATCACCATTCCGTTTTTATCAAAACTGACGGCACGCTGTGGGCGATGGGCTTGAACGCGTACGGCCAGTTGGGCGATGGAACCGTGTTGGACCGCCTCACGCCCGTACAAGTGACCTCGGGCGTATCTTCCGTTTCAGCGGGCCACGATCATACCGTTTTCGTCAAAACCAATGGTTCACTCTGGGCCGTCGGATATAACCGTTACGGTCAGCTGGGCAACGGATCCACTGACAACACCATCACACCGGTGCAGGTCGCGACAGCTGTAGCGAACGCAACAGCCGGCGGCTATAATACTGCTTTTATCAAGACTGACGGCACTCTTTGGACAACCGGATGGAACAGCGACGGCCAGCTCGGCAACGGCACGACCAACGATCAGTCCACGCCGGTGCAAATCAGCGCCGGCGCAAAAACCGTTTCTGTCGGATACGCGCACGTGGCGTTCGTGAGGACTGACGGCCAATTATTCATCAACGGCTACGACGGTTTTGGCCAACTGGGCGACGCCAGCTCCACGGACGGAACCGGCGTCAACACGCCTCCCTCCGCCGTTGCGCCGCCGACCAATGTCGTGGTCAAGGTCATCGTCGCCGCACTTTAATCCCTCCAGTCGGCGGCGATTTCAATCCCCTCCAACCTAGACCAGCACAGTCCTCTACCCGCAAATAGCACTGGACATCCAGAATCAGATTCATCTCCTTCTTCTCAGAACAAAAAAATGAACCACGCCGGTAACACGACCCTCGCAGCTTCGATTGGCCTTTCCGCCAAAATCGTATCCGTCGTCTCCGCCACCAGCGCGCCGAGAGGGTTCTAATCGTTCACACGTCTTTAGCCCCTCCGGTGTCACACCGGAGGGGTTTTTTTTGGCCCCGCGGTGAGTTGGCCCGGAGGGAAAATCCAATTTCCCTCCATGAAAAATAAAAGCAACACCACCCGTCCGGCGGAATTTCGTCGTCCACGGAGCACCGCCATTCGCCCGCAGCGTGAAGCCCATCGCTTTACGCCGAAGGCTCCTCACCACGATTTTCTCGTGCTCAGTTTCTATCCCGGCATGGGCCGCAGCGCGGTCCATGCCGGGCATTCGACCGCTGCATGAAGACCAGCGTCGGAAGCGGTAACTTCAGGATTCCTCCACAATCGGATCGCAAAGCCCGCCCGCACGCGAAATGCGCGGCGGCGGCTTTGCGATCTTTGCTTCCTGCGGGGATTTCTGCTCTCATTTGAAGGTCATGATTATTCATCGCTTCCGGTTAAACCGTCTGATCGTCCCCTTCCTCGCCGCAGTCATCGCGATCTGCTGGCTGCCCGCACTGGCGCGCGCTTCCCTGAGCGCCGGAAGCCCCAGCGTTGTCCTGACCGGCCGGCGCGTGTTGGTTCTCGGCGACAGCATCACGCAGGACGGCCGCTACGTAACTTTCATCGACTATTATCTTCGCCGCCTCGTGCCCTCAGAAAAGTCCGACTTGATCAGCATCGGGCTTTCCAGCGAAACGGTCTCCGGACTCTCCGAGAAAACCCACCCGTTCCCGCGTCCCTGCGTCTTGGAGCGCGTCGACCGCGCGTTGACCGCAGTGAAGCCTCAAGTGGTGTTCGCGTGCTACGGGATGAATGACGGCATTTATCATCCCGCGTCGGCGGAGCGACTGGCGGCATTCACAAACGGCATCCACGAATTGATTGCCCGCGTTCGCGCGAGCGGAGCTCAACTGATTTTGTTCACGCCGACCGTTTTCGACCCCGTGCCAATCCACGAACGTACCGTTCCAGCGGACGCCGGGGAATTCAGCTACAGCAAACCGTTCATCGGTTACGACGCCGTACTCGCCGACTATGCCCGCACTGAACTCGCGCTCAGCGAACCGGGAGTAACCGTGATCGACCTGCACGGACCGCTCACCACCGCGCTCCTCGCGCAGCGCAGTCGTAATCCCGCGTTCAGTTTCAGTCCCGACGGCATTCATCCCAATGACATTGGTCATTTATTGATTGCCCGGATCATCCTCGAAACCCTCGGCTATTCCCTCAAAGGCCTGAGCGCCGACGCCGCGTCGATCGAACGAGACCCGCTCTTCCCCCTCATTCGCGATCGCCGCGAACTACGCTCGGAAGCATGGTTGCCCTTCGTTGGCTATATCCGCGGCGAAACCTTCAAGTCTGCGTCCGTCACCGCCGCCGAGAACGCGGCGACGCTCCTGCAAGATCAGATTTACGCCCGCCCCGCCAACTAGTCACGGCCAGCAGCCGCTGGCGTCATTTAAACCGTCGTGCGTCACTCCCCGATCCTGCCACTCTTGGTTTTTTCAGCCATTGCGGTTTTTCCGTCCCTTCCCGCCACCGCCATCGCCGCCGTCGACGTTTCCGCAGTGGAAAATATCCGGCCCGCGCTGCCGCAAATTCCAGACCGCGATTTCATACCGACGGACTTCGGTGCCATCGGGGATGGCCATACGCTCAACACCGATGCATTTCGAAAAGCGATTCACGCCGTCGACCAAGCCGGCGGCGGACGGCTGATTGTACCGACGGGGATTTTCCGCACCGGGCCATTTGTGCTTTGCTCCAACTTGAACTTGTTCCTGGAAACCGGTGCGATGATTCAGGCCCCCGACACATTTGAAGCGCTTGGGCTGCCGGGCACGGGGACACTTCACTCGCAAGCCGAGGCCAGCGCAGTCAAAACGCCTGATCCAATGATCACCGGACGCCACCTGCACGACGTGGCCATCACGGGATCCGGCACGATTGACGGCAGTGGCGCTCACTGGTGGGCCTGATCCGAACGCGCCTCCCGCGCTCAACCCGGCCGGCTTGTTTACCGCCGTCCACACCTCGTCACCATTAATGGCTGTGAGCGTCTGCATATCGCGGATATCACCTTGAGCAATTCCTCGATGTTTCACCTCGTGCCGCGCGACATCACCGACCTCCCCATCGAACGCGTCAAAGTACGGGCTCCGTTCAATGCACCCAACACCGACGCCATCGATCCCGGCCCTGTCACGAACGCAGGGATTCACCACTGCGACATCGACACTGGCGACGACGACATCGTCATCAAATCCGGCGGACACAACGTACTCATCGAGGACTGCAAGATCGCCCACGGCCACGGCATTTCGATCGGCTCCGAGACGACTGTCGGCGTGAATCACATGCTGGTGCGTCGCTGCACGTTTGACGGTTCGGATAACGGCATTCGCATCAAATCCATGCGTGGTGCCGGCGGCCTGGTGGAAAATATCCGCCACACCGAAATTCCGATGAAGGACGTGGCGAATCCCATCACGATCCAGCTAAATTACGTGGACAACAACCGGCCCAACCTCAAAGGCGACCCGCGCAAAATCCCGGCGATTCGCGACATCCTGATCGACCACGTCACCGCCACCGACGCGCGCAATGCGGGAGTCATCATCGGTCTTCCCGACAGCCCGATCAGGGGCCTTACCGTGGAAGATGTGTCGATTACCGCCGAGACCGACCTCGTCATTCGCGATGCGGACCAGCCTATGCTCGCCCGCGTGACGCGCACCATCAAGCCAGGCATCGCTCCCGCGAAAATCCCCGGCGAACACTGAGCCCGCCCTCGTCGGCGCTCAGCCCGGGAACGCCGAGTCCCAGCTCGGCTGCCTGACGATAATGCCGGGCCGGGGCCCACCGATGAAACGGGCGTTCGAAATTCCACTCGGTTCGATCCTCCTCACCGGCGTTGGCTTCGGTTTGGGTGGATGTGTTTCAGACGGGCATGTGAGCGGTGGCTAGGTTTACCAGGGTTCTGGAACGAGGCCATGGTTAGACCGCAATCCTTGGTTCTACGGACCGCGTGGTTTCCGTTATCGTTCGGAGACCTATATTCATCCGCCGCATTTTAATCGCACTCATTCTCCCGGAAACGATCCTGATGATTGTCCCAGGCACCCGCCGGATCATCGCTCCCATCCAAGCGGTCACCCCAATTCCGCTGGCCCGGATCCGATCACCACGCTCCCGTCTCCCAAAGCGTGGCTTTCGTCACAGTAAACAACCCCGGGGCAAGCCCCGAGGCATTGAAACCAAGCCAACCATGCCGCTGATCAGTTATGCTCTCCTCCGTGGCACGGGCGTCCCGCCCG
>JAYVMJ010000014.1:0-2106 GCA_043759025.1 Verrucomicrobiota bacterium
CTGGCGCAACCACTACTTCGACGAGCTGGGCCTGTTCAGCCTAAAGCAAGCCCATCGCTCGGCCTGTCAGTCTCCTTGAGAGCAAGATCACCAACTGGACAGCCGGATGCGGGAGACCCGCCAGTCCGGTTCGGAGGGAGGGGCAGGTTTCATCTCTGTCCCTACCCCTATCAGTCAGGGAATCGCTGGAGCGCGGGCGACCCGCCCGCGAGAGTTTTGCTCGCTGTCTTTGTGCCCAAAAGCTTCGGCTGGAATTTGAAATGGGGAGCGAGGGAGCTCCCACAGGATTTCACGAAATGGCCTTTTTGTGGCCCCAAAAAAGCATCCGAGATCTTTATTGACCGGACATCTTCACTGCGAACCCGCGAATTCGGCCGTAACCGGTCGGCGCGCCTTTATTAGTGCCCATTAGTGTGTATTAGTGGTGAAGAATTTCTTCATGAAAGTCACCCATGGCCAGATCATCACCCGGGGTCTCACGAACTGCTGTCCCAACTGCGGAGCCAAGACACTGTTTAAGGAGGGAACCGTGTTTCAATTGAACAGCGAATGTCCGATGTGCGGATTGCGGCTGGAGAAGGACGAGGGATTTTTCCTCGGCGCGATGGCAATCAACTATGGAGTTACCTGTATCTGTTTGCTGAGCCCGGTGGCGATTCTCTGGTATTGCGGCGTTTTCGGTAATCGGACCGCGAGTGTTTTGGCCGTCATTTTGGCCTTGGGTGCGCCGATGGCGATGTACCGGTCGTCGCGCAGCTGGCAGTTGATGCTTTATTACAGCATGCTGCCGCAGCACCTCCCGGCGAACCGGCGTAAACTGGACGGACTCGAAGACGAAAACGTTTAAAATTCGGCTTCCGTTTTCAGGAGCGCAGCCTACGTTTCGGCCTTCAGCGATAGGGAGAGGTGGCAGAGTGGTCGATCGCGCCGCACTCGAAATGCGGTGAACCGCAAGGTTCCGGGGGTTCGAATCCCTCCCTCTCCGCCACTTTTCTCCTCTGAGAAAAGAAGCTCAACAACCGATTTGCCAGTTGACGTGGCAAATCGGTCATGAATCAGACAAATCCATTCGTCATTTCAGAATTCACGAATCCCTCCGGGGAGATCGTTTTTCGCCTTTCCGGGTGGCTGGATGGCAAACGTATTCGCAAAAACTTCCCCACTCGCGTTGAAGCAGAAGCCGAACGGCAGGTGCTGGAAGTCCAGCGCCTCCAAGGCGAGACCGGCATTCGCACCGCAGTGACGCGGCTAACAGAGGATCAGCTGCAGGAAGCCGAGTCGGCGTTTCATCGATTGGATGGACTACCCCGTTCGCTATCTTTCTACCTCAACTTTGCGCTGGCGAATTACCGCGAACCGACCACGCAAAAGCTCCTCACTGAAGCGGTCACCGAATACGTCGCGACCAAACAACACGAGCACGAACAGGACTTGCTCTCAGAGCCGCACCTGACGCGAATGAAATGGGACCTCAAACGGCTGGAAAAGCATTTTCCCGGCGCAACCGTCGCTGAACTGACGGGAGCTCGCTTGGTAGGTTATTTCGAGGCCCGCAACGCGGGACTCAAGACCTACAACAACCGGCGCGGCATCGTCTCAACCTTCCTGAAGTTTGCCCTGCAATGTGACTGGCTGATTGATAATCCGCTTGCGAAACTCCCGCCCCGTCGCATCCGGCGTCGGCGCGGCTGCGCGGTGACGTTTACTGCGCCGCAGGCAAAGGCCCTGATGGCGTTCGTGGAGGAGAACTATCCGTCCGCAGTACCCTTCTTCACGCTTTGCCTGTTCGCCGGCATCCGTCCTTGCCTGCGTACCGGTGAAATCCTCCGACTTCAGCCGGCCCACGTTAAACTTGATGCCTGTATGATTCGCATTGGAGCCGAGGTCTCAAAGGTGCGCGAGCCGCGCAACGTCACCATTCAGCCGAATCTCGCGGCATGGCTGCACGCCTACCCACTCAAGAAATTCCCGATCATCCCCGCGAATCTTCAACACATCCGCGAGAAGGGGGTGTAATTGGAAGTGAAGTCAGTTGGTGGACCAGTATTTTTCCCACTGATGATTGGCGCGGAGGGTGCGGAGCTGGCAAAGGGCATGAGCGTTGGG
>JAYVMJ010000015.1:0-3405 GCA_043759025.1 Verrucomicrobiota bacterium
GGAATAAACCGCGTGAACGTCGATACCCTTTCGCCAGCTCTCGATCGGATAACGCGTCGCCACGTTGAGCATCGGTGCCCGGTTTCGTTTATAGCCCAAAATCTCCAATGCGGTGTGATGCAACGCCGCTTCCCAGCCCAATTTCTCGATTCGTAACTTAGCGAAATAAACTTTCTGGCGCCAGCGCTGCTGCGCCCGTTCGCGAATCAGCGACTCCATTTCCCCAAATGGCCGCCCCGCCAGCTCCGCAAAAAAGCGCCATTCGTCGCGCTCGGTGAGCGCTTCCAGCGCGTCATCCGAGGCATATTCCTCGAGATCGCGATACAGCAGCGGCAACAACACCAGAGTTGGAATCGGTTCTCCGCTTTTGTTCAACGCCGGCCGCTCGTCGGCTCCCGGCGGAAAAAGCACGACGTGCAATGCGACCCGGTCATAAGCGGCGTCGCGCACGTGACCGTGGGCGTCCCAATCCGTCGCATGGAAATGCACCTCGACATCGCCCTTACGCTCCACGCCATCGATCGCCAGCCGCGCCGCACGAAAATCGGGACCACCCAATAAATTCCAAACGCCCGTGGTCCGGATCTGCAATGTCCGGCCATCCGTCAACCTCGCGCGGTCGTGGTCAAAATCCCGCTGCAGCCAGATCTTTTGCACTACCCGTTCAGCCATCGTGAACGGACCGTAAAGCCCCTGCATCTCCGCAACGTGAGTAGTTGAGTTTGCCATAAGTACGCGGGTGCGCCGCATGGCCCTGCGGTGAACTTGCGGGCGTACCGTGAGCGATGAGACCGTCGCCGGCGAGTCGAAATCCGCGCTTTTTCATCGTGCCTTCATCAAGACTTCATCCGCGTCCGCCACGATAGGCGGATGGATCAATCAAATAACGGCATCGAAGAGATTAATGTCCAACGCGTGAAACCATCGGCCCGGTGGTGGTCACATTTCAGAAAGAATCGGCACCGCGATTGGAACATACCGTGGCTCATGAATGAGCCGTTGTCCCCGCCAGCGTCGCACCGTATCGCGGCGTCCGTCGCCGAGTTCCAGCGAGGCGAGTCGTCGGAAGCGCGGATCTATCTGGCGAAATCGGAACGCTTCAGCTCGCGCACCGGTGACGCCGCGTTTCATGCGACCTCGATCCTCTTTGTTCAGGAAGAGAACGGACACGCGTCGCTGCTGCTGCGGTTCATGCAGCTCACGGGAATTCCGAAGAGCACCAAAAGTTTTGGCGACCGGGTTTTTCGGCTGCTCCGGGCTTTGGGCGACATCGGCTGGGCCAGTCGCGTGCTCATCATCGCCGAATTGATCGCGCAGGAATATTATCCCTGTCTGCACGCTGCGACGGAACACCCCGCACTCAAACGAATCTGCGACAAGATCGTCGTCGACGAAGAATCGCACATTTGTTTCCAAGTCGAACGCATCGTGCGGGTCGAGGCGTCGTTGGGTTGCTGGCAAATCGCCCTGCGCGACCGATTACAAACCGTACTAATGGCCGGTGCCGCCTTGATGGTTTATCGCGGCCATCATCGGGTGCTGGCGTCACGCCTGGGCTTTGCGGCGTTTCTGTCCCGGGCGTTGTTGCGCAATCGAAATGCGATTCTCGCAATGCAACTCCTTCGCCTGGGTGCCGATCAAAAGACAGTCGGCTACGAATCACTGACGAGCCGCTAAAAATCAGGGTCATTAAGCGGCGTCGCTTAAATTAAACCGCGATCATTTGCGCCGTTGACCTGAACCCCAACATCACCAATTTAAATTTTCAGTTTCGGAGGAGTGGCTGAGTGGTTTAAGGCACCTGACTTGAAATCAGACGTGGGCGCAAGCTCACCGGGGGTTCGAATCCCTCCTCCTCCGCCAATGTTAAAAGGAAAAAACTTCGGGGAACGCGAGACGGGATCGACTAACGCGCGAGCATCATGCGCACGGCGGCGCACAATTTCTCCGCCACCGCCTGGGCGTTTTGCGGCCGCTGCGGTGCGCGATTTTGATTCGGCAAGCGATCAACTATGGAGCTCCGGATTGTGCGGCGATTGAGAGGTAATGTATTCATCTTTGGCATGCTGTTTCCCATATTAAGCGAGAAGCGTGCCAGCTCTTTATATCGGTTATTATCGCCTCACCTAAAGCAAGATACACGCTTATTAATCCACCCAATCTACTATTACCAATACACGGCAAAAAATACCTCCGACGTCCACGGCCAAGCTGACTGAAATGGGCATTTTAAGCCGCGTCCGCCCACTGGATACCAGCGATGCGGCCGAATTTTTCCCGCGCTACCGCGATCGCTTCGCGAGCGCTGTCCCCGGTGAGACCGGCAAGAGTGAGCATCGCGGGATCTTCCTGCCACAAGCGTTGTTCGCCCGGCAATCCTACGCCCCACCCTTCGGCTACCGCGGCGGCGAAATGAAGCATGGCGGTGATGAGAATTGCGTCGGTCGCGAGCGCGGGACTGTAGACCGCACGAACCGCACCGACCGTTTCGGGTGAAAAGCGCCAGTGTTCCAAAAGGAGTGCGCCGACTTCCGCGCCGTTGATCTCGTAGGTCGCCAATTCCCAAACCGGCAGATCTTTGCCCGAGGAAGCTCCCGGATAGCGGACCGCTCCGGCATAGTTGTTGATGACGACCCGCCCGAGATTACGCAGCAAACCAGTCGAATAAGCGGTGCGGACCTCGGTCCCGTTGCGCGCGGCAAATGCAGCCATCAACTGGCCGGTCGCCACGGAGTTTTCCCAAAAACGTCGTGCGGGAATCTGGTACGCTTGCAGATCGTTCTGACAGGCATGTCTGGCCGCCACCAATCCCACCAAGCTGTGAATGTCGCCAAAACCGATTCTTGCCACGGCTTCCTCCAGCGAGTCGCAGCGGTTTTTCAGCCCGTAGAATGCACTATTGCCCAGCCGGATGATTTGAAAAGTGAGCGCCGAATCGACCCGCACCAAATCGACGATTTGGTCGAGATCGGTGTTGGGATTTTGCAGCAACGATTCCAGCCGCCCAAAAATCCCGACGGCCGGTGGCAATGAGGAACCGAGAGTGACAATGGTTGCGCGATCCAAGCCCATAAGTATTACCCTTCAATTCGACGCAAATTGCCCGCGCTTGAGGTCGGAAAGCCGACCGGAACGCAAGGCGCCCGCGCACGACGGCCGCCTTTTTCGCTCTGTTTCAGCTCTCTTGCGACCATAATCCTACGATGCAATCGGAGTGGCCCACGAAACACACGAATGACACGAAAAAAACTATTCCGGATAAAACCAACCCGGTTTTTCGTCTGACCAAACAGTGAACTGGATCGGACAGTAAACAACCCCGGGGCAAGCCCCGAGGCATTGAAACCAAGCCAACCATGCCGCTGATCAGTTATGCTCTCCTCCGTGGCACGGGCGTCCCGCCCG
>JAYVMJ010000016.1:0-4015 GCA_043759025.1 Verrucomicrobiota bacterium
CGGGCGGGACGCCCGTGCCACGGAGGAGAGCATAACTGATCAGCGGCATGGTTGGCTTGGTTTCAATGCCTCGGGGCTTGCCCCGGGGTTGTTTACTCCAACTATCTATCACGCCGTGACCATTATTAGCCCGTGCACCGATTGCGCTTTACGCCGGCGCACGGGCATAGACTGATAGCCCCATGTTCATCGACGAAGTCACGATCAAGGCCCGGGCGGGCGACGGCGGGCGCGGTTGCGCCAGCTTTCGCCGGGAAAAATATGAGCCGTGGGGTGGTCCCAACGGCGGCGACGGCGGCAAGGGTGGCGACGTGATTCTTCGCGGCGATGACGACCAGAACAATCTCATCGATTTCAAATTCAAGCCCCACTGGACCGGTGAGCGCGGCGAACATGGCCTCGGCAAGGACTGCAATGGCCGCGAAGGCAAACCAGCGGTGTTGCGCGTTCCGTTGGGCACGGTGGCCTATAATAAAGACACTGGTGAAATCGTCACAGAAATCCTCGAGGATCATCAGGAATTTGTACTCTGCAAGGGCGGCAAGGGCGGTTTCGGTAACACGCGTTTCAAGTCATCCGTTACGCGCGCGCCGCGAAAGACCGGACCGGGGGAGCCGGGTGAGATCGGAAATTACCGGCTGGAATTGAAGAGCATCGCCGACATTGGCCTGGTTGGCTTTCCCAATGCCGGGAAGTCTTCGCTGACCAATTTGATCACGAACGCCCGGCCCAAGACTGCGCCGTATCCGTTCACAACGCTGCATCCGCAGATCGGGGTCATCGATTTTAAGGAGGAATATGAACGGCTGGTGATGGCCGACGTGCCGGGACTGATCGCGGGCGCCAACGAAGGGAAGGGACTCGGCCATCGGTTTCTGAAGCACATCGAGCGCTGCAAGATCCTCGTCTTCATTATCGATATGGCGGCGACTGATACGCGCGATCCACGCGACGATTACAAGCAGTTGTTGAAGGAACTTGAGCTCTACAATCCCACCCTGCTCGACAAGCCCCGCCTCGTGGTCGCCAACAAAATGGACGAGGAAGCCGCGCCGGCAAATTTGAAAAAATTTCAGAAACGTTATGCCAAGGTCGATTTGGTGCCGATATCCTGTTTGACTGAGGAAGGAATTCCCAAGCTCAGAAAAGAATTGTTAAAACGGGTGAAGAAAATGCGTGCCAAGGAAAAGAAATCGCCAGCTGCTTAAGTCGGATTACGTTTAACTTTCACATGTCGGAACACCGTCCATTATTGATGCGCTCGAACCGCTTGTTGGGTTCAGCATTGATCGAACACAACTTGGTGAAGTTCGAGGACCTCGAAGCGGCGAATGAACGTTTATTGGAAATCGCCGCCACCGGCGATATGCGGCGCAGTTCGGTGCTGAGCATCCTCGCCTATGAGACCAAGGTGTTGCGCGAGGAGGATATTTTGCACCACGTGGTGGATGATCATGGGGTGGGCGTCATCGACCTCCGGTCCTACGACGTTCCCGACGAAGTGAAACGCGACCTCGACATCGGTGCGTGCTGGGCGACGTGGAGCGTGCCGTTCGACAAGGAGGAGGACTTTCACTTTGTCGCGACTGCGTATTACTTGAGTCCGGCCGTGCGGTCGCATTGGGAAAAAACGCTCGGCGGCCAGATTATCTGGCAAGCAACGACGATGGATATCATCGCCGACTTTCTCGATCGCATCGTCGCTGAACGCGGCGAGGCCACCAAACGCGCCACTAATCCAGCCACGCCGTCGAGACCCTCGACGCGTCCGCCTTTTGCCGTTGGCGGCACATCGACCCTGGCAGGGACGAGCAAGGGACCTTTCCCGCGTGGCACCACGGTTCCGCCCATGGCGCCTTCACTTACGAAAGGTCCGTTTTCTGAACCCGGAAAACGCGCCCATCCCCTGACGGGCAACACGCGTCCGCCTCTTTCGACTTAGTCATGCCGCTAGGACGCACACAAACCCAGATCATCGACAAGCTCGAGGAGATGGGGAAACTGACCGCCGAAAACAAGGTGGTGTTGCTCGCGCGCCCGGACGAACCGACGGGTGACCAACTCGACCAAATTTTGCAGGCGGATCATCGCATCACGATGTTCCAGCTCCTGCTCGCCAAGTGCCGCGCGCTGGGGCTCGCGCCTTACAATGTAGCGCGGTATCGCGTGCACCCGGCGACGTTCGAGAAAATCGATCTCGAATTCTGCCAGAAGAACATGATTTTGCCCGTGGGGCAGGTCGGCGATTTCCTCCTCGTTGCCTTCGCGAATCCCTTTGACACGACGGTTGCCACGAAGATTCAGGACAAGACTGGCCAGCGAGTCATCCGCCTGCTCGGCCGCGAAGCCGATATCCGCGAGAAACTCAAAAAGGATCAGGTCCACGACGATGTGCAGTTCTCGGACGTGGTCGATCAGCTCGGCGCCCAGTTCGACGAGGTCGAAACCGAGATCAAGGACGAGGATCTGGAGAACGAGGAATCGGCTCCGATCATTCAGTTGAGCAATCGCATTGTGGAGGACGCCTATTTTGCCGGCGCTTCCGATATTCATATCGAGCCGTGGGAAAGGGAAGTCGTTGTCCGTTACCGCATCGATGGCTTGACCCAGGAAAAGCTCCGTCTGCCGGGCAAGGTTGCCGGCGCGCTCGTGGCCCGCATCAAGATCATGTGCAACCTCGACATCGCGGAACGCCGGCTGCCGCAGGACGGGCGCATCGTTTTCAAGCAGTACAACAAGAAGAATATCGATATCGATTTGCGCGTCTCCACCGCGCCGCTCAACCACGGCGAGGGCGTCGTGATGCGTATTCTCGACAAGCAGAAATCGACTTTGCCACTGACTGCGCTCGGTTTCTCCGAGGAAAATCTGACCAAGTACCGCGAGTGCATCCGGCAGCCTTACGGCATGATT
Source organism: Verrucomicrobiota bacterium (assembly GCA_043759025.1). Classification (GTDB taxonomy): domain Bacteria; phylum Verrucomicrobiota; class Verrucomicrobiia; order Opitutales; family Opitutaceae; genus Lacunisphaera. The sequence continues at coordinate 2,914 of JAYVMJ010000016.1, forward strand.
CTGCATTGCGGCCCGACCGGCTCGGGCAAGTCGATGACCCTTTATTCGGCGTTGAATGAGATCAACACCACTGACGTGGTGATCCGTACGGCGGAAGATCCGATCGAGTACACGCTCCCCGGCATCAACCAAATGCAGATGCACCGGCAGATCGGCCTCACGTTTGCAGCGGCGTTGCGCTCCTTCCTGCGTCAGGATCCCGATATCATTCTCGTCGGCGAAATTCGCGACAAGGAAACGGCGAACATCGCCGTCGAAGCCGCGTTGACCGGTCACATGCTGATCAGCACGCTGCACACCAACGATGCCCCGAGTACCGTGGCGCGGTTGACGGACATGGGCATCGAGCCGTTCATGATTTCATCGTCGCTGGTGGCGATCTGTTCCCAGCGCCTGATGCGCCGTCTCTGCAAAGTTTGTCGCGTTGCTTATGAGCCGGAAGGGCGCGAGAAAGACGTGATGCTGCGCGCCATCGGCTGGAGCGGCCAGATCAACAAGGCCAGCGCGAAGGGTTGCCCAAAGTGCAACAATACCGGCTACAAGGGCCGCGTCGGCATCCACGAATTGCTCGTCAATAATGAGGAGTTGGTGGAGGGCATCAACAAGGGCCTCGAGACGTCGGAGTTGAAGCGCATCGGCATGAAAGGCGGAATGAAAACGTTGCACCAGGACAGTCTGCTCAAGGTCAAGGATGGCCTGAGTTCGCTCGCCGAAGCCCTGAGCATCGTGCCACAAGACATGGAACTGCGCCTTCCGGCGCAATAGTCGGAGATGGTCGCGTTTATTCAATGGAGCCACGGCGAGCCCGCTCTGGTTCGCGCGACTCATCGGCGAGGTCGCTGCGGCTCCAGATATCAGCTCATTGGTAGGGCGGATTATCCCTAATCCGCCGATATTCACTCTCCCGCATCGCTCGACGCTCGGTGAGAAACCGCCTCGCCACTTATCGCGCCTTCGCTTCCGCGATCTTCTCCACGGAATCCTTGCTGATCATGCTCACCGCCGAGCCGGTTGCCACGTCGATCACCCAGAAATTGCAATAGCTGTTATGGCCGAACAGCTCGGCATCCGTGGTAAATTTCAACTCGTAACTCGCGTTGGC
>JAYVMJ010000017.1:0-16392 GCA_043759025.1 Verrucomicrobiota bacterium
CGGGCGGGACGCCCGTGCCACGGAGGAGAGCATAACTGATCAGCGGCATGGTTGGCTTGGTTTCAATGCCTCGGGGCTTGCCCCGGGGTTGTTTACTAATTTCTGGCACAACGGCGAGGATCCCGTGCCGAAACTCGCCGCGGCAGGCCTCGGTTCGCAGTCAAATTTGAAGTTGTTAACGCATCCGAATCCTTCGCGGACGGCGGCGGATCGGGTGAATGCCTTTCTCGGCTTGCCGATCCCGTGGCTTCCGTCGACGCGAGTCTTTCGCGATGGAAAACTTCGTGTGGCCTTCAATTACGGGGAAATTCGGTTAACCGTCCTGCAGCAGATGGTCGATGACGCGACCAACAAGTGGCCACATTGAGCTTTCGCACCGGCGCGAATGATTCTTAATCCGCGCATGGCTGCAAAATTGAATTGGGGAATTATTACCACGGGCTGGATCGCGCGGAAGTTTGTCACTGACTTGAAACAGTCGCGCACCGGACAATTCGTCGCGGTGGGTGCGCGCACACTCGCGGGCGCGGAAAAATTTGCGGCTGATTTCGGTGGGGCGCGAGCTTACGGCAGCTATGAAGAACTGCTGGCGGACCCGGCAGTGCAGGCGGTTTATATCGGCACCCCGCACCCGGGCCATAAGGAATGGGCCATCAAGGCGGCCGCGGCGGGCAAGCACGTGTTGTGCGAAAAACCGCTGACGCTGACGTTGAAGGACACGCTGGAGGTCATCGGCGCGGCGAAAACACACGGGGTGCTTTTGATGGAAGCGTACATGTACCGGTTTCATCCGCAAACGCTCAAAGTGGCCGAGTTGGTGCGCAGCGGTGCGATCGGAGAACTGAATCTCATCCGCGCTTCGTTCAATGTGATCTGCAATTTCGACCCGGAACACCGCATGTTCAAAAAGTCGCTCGGTGGCGGCTCGATACTCGATCTCGGGTGCTATCCCATTTCCTACTCACGGCACATCGCCGGAGCGGCTGCGGGTCAAGCGTTTGCTGAACCACTGGAATTTCACGGCACCGGTCGATTGCACCCGGCGGTAGGCACGGACGATTTTGCGACGGCCGTGGCAAAATTCCCGAACGGCTTGTTGGCCGAGCTTTCGTGCGGTTCCACGGTGAAAAACGACAACGCGGTGCAGATTCATGGCACGAAGGGTTGGATCGACGTGCCCAATCCATTCACCCCGGGACTCGAGGGAAAAACGGAGGAAATTTTCCTTCATCTGGCCGGTGGTGCGGTCCCCGAGCGGATTTCCCTCCCGAGCCCGGGCGTCGGGCTCTACGCATACGAAGCGGACGCCGTGGCCGAGGCGCTCGAGCGGGGTGAGCACGAAGTGGCGCTCGCGACCTGGGCCGATACGATCGGTTCGGCGAAGCTCGTCGATGCGTGGTTGGTGTCGGTTGGTTTGAGCTACGACGCCCTCTGAACGGGTGGAACGGGCCTCCGGGCGGCCTTATGTGGCCCGGTTTAGCGTGGGTTGCCTCGAACGCTTACGGCTGGAGCGCGAGTTCGCGCTCCAGCCATGCGATACGATCGGTCGTGTCGGCGTTCGCGTGAAGTTCGTGGCCGCCGTCGTAGGTCGCCATTTGTTTGCGAGGCCGGGCGGCGGCGTAGAATTCGGCTGCCTGCGCGGTGCTGACGTATTTGTCCTGATCCGCGAATTGAAAGAATACTGATGCTGGCGCGAGTTGCCCGATATAATTCGCTGGATCGATGGACGCGAGTTGACGGCGATAAGCGGGAAGGTCCAGCGGCTGACGGGCGAAGAGCATCCAGTCGATCAAGTGTGGAACGGCGGCCATGAAAACGTAGGTGCGTGCCTTGCGATCCTGGGCAGCGGCGATCATGCCGTACATCGCGCCGAAGTCATGCGCGACGACGGCAATTCGTTTCGAATCGACCTCAGGTTGAGTCAACAGGAAGTCCATGGCGCGCCGCAATTCGATCACCTGTCGAATCGCGCTCGCGTAGTCATCCTCGGGTATCCGCTGCCCATACCATTTGGGTTCGGCCCACATCGTGTCGACCAACAGTGAAACGGTGCCATGGCCGGCAAGCACGACTGCTTCTTCGAGAAATTCGGTCCGGTTGGTGGTCGAAGGTGCCCCGAGCCAGTGAACGTAGAGAATCCCGGCATGCGGACCGGGCGTCGCGGGAGTGACGAGGAAGGCCTTTACGGTGGGACCGGCGGCGGTGAGCGCGAGGTCGCGGATCGTCGCCGTGCCGCGCTGTTCCCTGCCAATTTCGCGCGTCGTGAACGAAGCGGATTTGTCATACGAAAAAATATCCCGGACGACATTGCCGGCGGAGGCGGCATGGTCCGCGATGAGGAATGGAAGAATGAGGAAGAGGATGCGCACCGGGATGTTTTTTTGCGGTTGATTTGCGCTATCTCCGACTGACCCGGCAGAGATTGTCACAGACGATGGCGGCGGCGACGGCGGCGTTGAGTGATTCCGCGCCGCCGTAGCGCGGGATCGTGACCCGCTGTGTGACCCGAGATTGCACGGCAGGCGACAGGCCGCGGCCTTCGCTGCCGACCACGATGATCGCGTCACGCATCGGCTTCAGCGAATGCACATCCTCGCCTTCGAGATCGCAGCCGAGGATCGGGACCGAAATCTCTGCAAATGCGTCCGTGAGGACCGCGGTGTGCACCGTCACGCGCGCGAACGAACCCATGCTGGCATTGATCACCTTTTGGGAAAACAGGTCGGCGCAATCGGGCGAGAGAACCACGCGGTCCAGCGCGAACCAGTCGGCGAGGCGGAGAAGGGTGCCGACATTTCCGGGGTCCTGGATGCCGTCGAGCGCAAGCGTCAGGCCCCGATTGAGCGCATCGGGGGCGAGTGGCGAAGGAGAGATTTTACCGACCGCGAGGACGGAGGACGGCGTTGGAAAGTGACTCGCGCGCGCCATTTCTTCGGCGGTTATATCGATAAAATGGCCGGGGAGGGACACCCTGTCCGCATTTTCCCAATCAGGGAGGGCGTAGATTTCAAGGAACGGATAATTTGCCGACAAGAGTTCTCGGACGACCTTCTCGCCTTCGATCACGAATACGCCGGCGGCTTCACGGTGTTTTTTTTCGCGCAACTGGCGCAATCGGGAAATCTCGGCCTTGGTGAGCGGCATTGGGCGAGCAGAGCAGTGCGGATCAGTCTTGGCAAAACCATTGCAGAGCTCGGGCGGGTGGATCGCTTTGGCTTTTGCGGGCTTTTCAAACGCCCCAAGACCGGTATGTTCTCGGCAATGAAACGTTTCATGCCTTTGATGGTCGCGTTGCTCTGTGCCGGGATGTTCGTGAACAGCGCAAGTGCGGCTTCCAAAAAGGTTGAGCCGAAAGGCAAGACCCCCGGCATCGAATTAGCCACGCTGGCGTCGCAGATCACGGGAATAGCGATTTCGCCGTTGCTGGGAGTGAGCGGCGTGGGCGCTTATAAATACTTTCAAGCGCATACGCCCGAGGAAAAAGCCGCGCTCCCTTGGTTTGCACAGGTTTCCTTTTGGCTGCCGGCTCTCGTGCTGGTGGGTTTGTGCGCGTGCAAAGATAGTTTCGCAGCAGTGATTCCCCCCGGCATGAAGAAACCGCTGGATATCGCGGAGACGGTGGAAAACAAGATCAGCGGACTCGTGGCCGCCGGCGCGGTGATTCCTTCGCTGGTCGCAGTCGGTTCAAAGATGATCGCGCATTCCAGCGCGCTGGATCATCACACGGCGGTCCTTGGCGGGCTCGGCATGATCCAATTGGGCGCGATCGATACGTCGTGGATGCTGACCGTGTTGATGGTGCCGTTGTCCGTATTGGTTTTTGCCGCGGTCTGGGTGGTCGGTCACGCCATCAATGTCCTGATTTTGCTCAGCCCGTGGGGCGGACTGGATACGGCGTTGAAGGGCATTCGCACCAGCGTTCTGGCGCTGGTGGCATCAACGGCCTATATTGATCCGGTCGTGGGTGCCACGGTTTCGATCATCATCATCATCATCGCTTACTTCCTGTCGGGTTGGGCGTTTCGCCTGATGATTTTCGGCACGGAGTTCACTTGGGATTTCTGCACGTTCCGCAACCGGCGGTTTCATTTGCTCGCGGACGGAAATAAAATCTTCACCGCCCGGAAAATTGCCAGCGTGCCGATGCGGACGTACGGTCGTCTCTATCAACAACCGGACGGCAAGCTTACGCTGAGATTTCGCCCTTGGCTGGTGTTGCCCGAGCGCACGCTGGAAATCCCCCGCGACGGTCTGGTGGTCGGGAAAGGCGTGTTTTATTCCGAGGTGCTCGGCTTCGAGCAAACGAAGGACAAGGTTTCGACGTTGCTGCTGTTGCCGCCGCGCTATCGCGGGCACGAGGATTTGTTCGCGCGGACCTATCATATTTCCGGGACGTGCGATGTCGGCTTGCGCCGCGCGTGGTCGTGGCTGAAGGAGGCGCTCGGGTTTGCCGCCAAGAAGCAACCCGCCTCCGCCTGAGCGATGAACTGCCGGCTTATTTTCAGGATTTTGCTGGCGGCGTTCTTCGTGGTCGCGGGAGCCAATCATTTTCGCGCGCCGGCGGTTTATTTGGGTATGATGCCCACGTGGCTGCCTTCGCCGCTGACGTTGATTTATATCAGCGGCGCAGCGGAGATGCTTGGGGGGATCGGCATCTGCGTGCCATTCGTGCGGAAATTCTCCGGCCGGGGATTGCTTGCGCTCCTCGTCGCAGTGTTTCCGGCGAATCTCCATGTTGCGTTGCAAGGGCACATGCCCGGTTTTGATTTTACCCCGTTGATTCTTTGGTTGCGATTGCCCTTCCAACTCGTGGCGATCGGTTGCGTATGGTGGGCGACGCTGGCACCCGCCCGGAATGAAACGCTCGATTGAACGCCGTGGCTCGATTAAATTTCGTATTAAAACGCGCCGATTATTCGTGCGAATCGGTCGAAGTTTTTGTTTCCGACTCCCGCGAAAATTGTTAACCTGTCTGTTATGAGCGACGAAAACGTGCCGAAGCTGCGACTGAAGCCAAAGCTGGCGGTGGAACCTGTCATTGTTCCACCCCCGCCGGCCGTCGCTCCGGCCGCATCAATGCAGGCTCCGGCAAGCACCGAATCCAAGGCAGTTCGGCTAAAACCAAAGCTCGCACCCACACCCGCTCAAGAAAGCGCACCCGCTCCTCCGCCTGCCCCGGCGGAAACCGGGGCCCTGCCGCCTTGGGGAGCAAAGGGTGCGTTTCCGCCACCGCCCGCTGCGACCAATTCGCCGGTCGAGCCACTGTCGCCCGCCGAAAAATCCGCGGCAAAGTTCATGTTGCGACCCAAAGCGCCGCTCGAGACTCCGCCGATGGCCGCGCCCGCCTTCCCGCCGCCACCGGCCCAAATCCCGGCTCTAGCACTCGCTCCAAAAGACCCTATTCCAGCGCCCCTGTTTATCGATGCGGAGCTGGGCGGCGAAATACCAGCCACGACAATTCCCGAACCACTGACCGCGAGATCTTTCCCGCCGCCGCCGGGAAATTTCCCTCCTCCGCCCGGTGGTGCAAACCGACCCTTGCCACCGTGGAGTCAACCCAAGGTTGCTGCGAAAAAATCGGGCAAGAAGTTCGTCAAAGTGGGCGTGGGTGTGTTGATCGTCGTTATCGTGATTTTAGGCGGTGGTTTCTTCGCGTACAAAAAAATCATGGCGCGGCGTCTGGCAGCAGAGCCTTTGGTCGTTCCCACGGCTTCGGGAGCATCGGTCCCCGCGGCCGAGGAAACCAAACCTGAACCGCCTCCGGTCAAGGCTGCGCCCAAAGCGATCGCACCAGTCGTCGAAAAAGTCCTGGCGGCGCCCAAGCCAGTTGAAGTTGATGAACCACCGCCCCCGAGCGCGGCGTTCAAGGCGTGGGTGGACGCCCTTCGGGTGGGCGGAGTCAGGGCGGGCGTAAATACGCGCGTGTTCATCGGCGGAACGGCCTATGCTCCCGGCGAAATGGTCAATCCGCAGTTGGGGATTACCTTCGAATCCTACGATGCCCAGACACGGCACTTGATTTTTAAGGACAAAACGGGTGCCACGGTAAAACGCAGAAATTGAGCCGGCGCATCCCCTCCCGCTGGCGGGTTGGGCGGGTTTTCGGTAAAGTGACTGTTCACCAAACGTCGATCGGACCCTTTGGCACCGGGATGGATTCCCGTCGCATGACCGCCGGCTCGTCTTCGTCGCGCATGAAAGACGCCACCATGGAGGCCGGCCGGTATTTTTCGCGGAGCTCCCCGTCTTCATCCAGAAAAGGCCGCCGCCATTTTTCGTAGGCGGCGAGCAACGCCTCGAATTCCGCGCGGGTCGCGAACTGGGTAATCCCTTTCTTAAACTCCTTGGCGGGGCCAAAGCGTTTTGCGTACCATGACGCGGGTTTGCGGAAAAGACGGCAACCGTGATCCTCGCCAAAAAATTCGATCATCAGCTCTAAATGGCGTCGCATCACGGCGACGCGCGCGGGATACCCCGGATCCACGGGAAACTCGCCGGTAGAGAGGTGCTGGCGCGTGTGGGTGAAAATCCAGGGATTGTAGAATGCGCCGCGCCCCACGCTGACGCCGGCGCAGCCGGTTTGCTCGAACATCATCTTTGCGGCCTCGGGCGTCGTGACGTCGCCGTTACCAATGACGGGAATGTGTTTCACCGCCTCCACGACCGACCGAATGCCCGCGAGATTAACCGTGCCGCTGAAACCCTGCGCGCGGGTGCGGCCGTGCACGAAAACCGCGGCGACGCCGGCGTCTTCCAGCACGCGCGCGAGGTCGGGGGCCGTGAGATTATTTTCGTCCCAACCGAGGCGCATTTTGGCCGTGATGGGAATTTTAACGGCGTTGACCATGCCTCGCACCAGTTTGGCGGTCTTTTCCAATTCGGTCATCATGGCGGATCCGCCACCGATCCCGACCACTTTTTTCACCGGGCAACCCATGTTGATATCGACCGACGCGATGCCCATCGATTCGACGATCATCGCGGCATCACGCATTTCTTCCGGCACCGATCCGAAAAGTTGGACTGCCAGCAATTTTTCCGCAGGGCAGGTGCGAACCATTTGTAACGCCCGCGGATTTTTTTCGATCAACGACCGCGCGTTGACGAGATCGGTGGTCGTCCAGTCCAGCCCGCCAATTTCCCGGACCACGAGACGAAAGGGCAGGTTGGTATAACCCGCCAGCGGCGAGAGAAACAAATTCGAGTCAAACTGGAGCGATCCAATGCGCACGCGCCCGACCATGGAGGCCAACTTCAACGCTGCAACAGAAAGCACAAGTAACCCAATAGGTTACTTTAGATGGAGTGATCCTTACCGGAACGTTTTGCGGCTACCCAGTGAAGCATGCGCAACGTCAGCTCCGCGTCCGGCAGGCGCGAGCGTCCTTTCAGGAAATCCTGCAATCGCTGCTTGGGAATGCCGAGATAGCGAGCGAGCCGTACTTTCGACCCGCGCGGCTTGAGTTCCCTTTCGATCAGGGTGGCGCAAACATTCCACAGGGGAGTGTCGAATCCCGGCTTTCGGGTGATAAAAATGCCTTTTCGTCGGGGATGGAAAAGGCGCTGAACTCTCTTGGAGGCGGTCGCGGCGGCGACTTCGAACGCTTCGTTTAACAGCGACCAGAATTCAAGGCCGCGAGGCATCGGAGGAGAGGACATTGGTAACCTATTGGGTTACCAAGGGTCCGGTGCAATCCTCGAGCGGAAAAATGTTGAGCGACTATCTGGCGGCGAGGGCGCGCTTCATCCGGGCCAGCGCTGCGGTGAGCGTGGCGCGAGGACAGCCGAAATTTATCCGGACATGCCGGCCGCGCGGGGAACCGAAAAAGGCGCCGTCACTCAACCCCACGCCATGCTGTTCGAAATGCGCGATCGGATCGGTGAGGTTGAGCGCTGAGACGTTGAGCCACGCGAGATAGGTTGCCTCGATGGGAGCTTCGATGACCACGCCGGGCAATTCGCGGTTAGTATAATCGAAGAGGAAATCGCGATTGCCTCGCAGGGTTTTGAGCAGGGCTTGCCGCCACGGATCGCTGTCGCGGTAAGCGGCTTCGCACGCCGTAAAACCCAGCGAGGTCACCTCGGCCACGACGCCGGCGGTCGCGCGGACGAATTGGGCGCGTAGCTGCGCGTCAGGAATGATGGCGATCGACGTGCCAAGACCCGGAATATTATAGGTTTTGCTGGGCGCCATCAATGTGATGGTGCGCCGGGCAATTTCATCTCCGAGCAGCGCCGTGGGCACGTGCGGGAGATCGTCGAGGATGAGATCGCAGTGAATTTCATCCGAGCAAAGCACGAGTGTATGGCGAACGCAGAACTCGCCGATCCGCTCCAGTTCATCGCGACGCCAGACGCGGGCAATTGGATTGTGGGGATTGCAAAGCAGGAAGACTTTGGTTTTCGGGGTGATGGAGCGCTCCAATAGTTCCCAGTCGATCTCCCAACGATGCTGGTCCGAATTCAACTGCAGCGGCACTTGGATGGAAGTGCGCACACTGTTCTTTGGCGCGCTCATGAAAGGCGGGTAAATTGGCGTCAACGTGATGACTTCGTCGCCCGGCTGCGCGAACGCCTGGGCGACGATATTCAGTCCGACCACCAAGCCCGGCAACCACACGAGCCACGCTGGATCGATGCGCCAGCCGTAACGTTGCTCCATCGCGGCGACAACGGCATCGACGGTCGATTTAACCGGGCGCGCGTAACCGAAGACTCCGTGGGCAACGCGTTCCTGCAACGCGGCAATAATGCCGGGTGACGATTTGAAATCCATATCGGCCACCCAAAGAGGCAGGATATCGCGACCGGCATATTTCTGCCATTTCTGGGAGTCGGTGCCGCGGCGTTCGGGAACGGTTTCGAAATCAAAGTTCGTCATTCACGGTCCATTGAAACCACGGAACGCGGAGAGGCACGGATATTTTTGACCAACCGTCGTTAAATGTCTCACTGTGCCGGAATGAATTCGTTCGCTTTGTCCATGGCGTGGCGCGCAATTCCATGAACGCGGTCGAATTTCGCCGCGCGGAAGCGGAGGACGCGGCGCGCCTGACCGGGATCGCATTCGCGGGAAAGGCGCATTGGGGCTACCCGGCGGAATGGCTGGAACTCTGGCGTCATGATCTCGTTGTGACGCCGCATTACATCCGGACTGAACCGGTCAGTGTGGCAGAATGCGATGGCGCGATCGCGGGATTCACCGGTTTGTCGACCGGCGGTCAAGGTCGGCAAATCGAGCATCTGTGGTTGCAGCCCGACTGGATCGGTTGCGGTTTGGGCCGCCGACTTTTTGACGAGGCGGTTCGATTGGCGCGGGAGGAACGTGTGGTGGAGTTATTCGTCAACTCCGACCCGAACGCCGAGGGCTTCTATCTCAAAATGGGCGCCGACCGTATCGGACAGGAAGTTTACGCTCTCCCCGGAGGAATTCGGCGGGAAGTGCCGCGGCTGGTTTATCGACTGCGCTAACGGGCCTTATTTTCCCAGTCGGGCGTCATACCCGTGGCACTATTTCTCACCGGCGTTTTGTCCGGAATATTAAGTAGCGATGTCACCCTGAGTTATGGATACCGCATCGCGGCACGGAGCATGCAATGTCCTGACACAACCCGGTTCGTCAGAACTTAAACCAAGAACTCGAAACTTAATCATAACTACCATGTATCGTTTTATACGCTATGCCCAGCCTCTCGCCGCCAACGTCGCCAATGCCCGCTCCCGCTGGTCCGGTATTGAACAGGAACTCAATTCACTTTTCGGCTCCGCCGGTTCTGAGTACACACGCTCGATTGCCGTCAGCGTGAGTGAAGACAAGGACAACCTCCAGATCACTGCGGAACTGCCCGGGGTGCAACGCGCGGACGTCACCGTCGAGATCGTCGACGAAGTCCTCAGTGTTAAAGCTACGCGGAAAATCGCCGGTTCCGAGGGTGAACAAACGATCTCATTCGCGCGCGAATTCGATCTCCCTTATCCGGTGCAAGCCGACAAGGTCGCGGCCGAACTCAAAGATGGCGTGCTCCGCCTGACGCTCCCGAAAGTGGAAGCCGTCAAACCGCGCAAAATCGAAATCAGCTAGGCGGTGTCGGGGAAATAAATCTTAGGAAAATTTCAGCCACCGATCCGCAGAAGGGTCAACCACTGATGGTTTCGCTGAATGGCAGACGCGAAACCTGCAAAGTCTCCTCCGACTAATCGTCTCCGGATTTAATTCCGGAGGCGTCCGCTGATCGCGGACGGGATAAATTTTGCTTGAGTTCTCTGCGTTCTTCGCGACCTCCGCGTTTAAATTCCGATTGATCGGAAAGCGTTGCGCGACGAGCACGCCACCTGCGAGCGGATCAAAATGGGAGGGAGGCCGGCGCGCGCACCGGCCCCGCTGCAAGCGAGGAGAGTTATTTCCCAGACGCGGCCTAATCTGCCTCACGGCAAAAATGATCCCGGTCGCTTATGGCCGGCATGAAATAAGCTTTAGATAATACGCGCTCGGGTTGCTTAGGGGTAGGCCGCCGGAGAGCAGTCCGCCAAGGTGGACAAGACCGCCGGGAGTCGCTTAGCGACCCCGGCGGGGTTTTTTGTCCGGACAACGGCGACGTGGGCGTCTCGGGTTGCCATTGACCCGGAGAAAGAGCCGCGAAGACTCCGGTTTCCAATGCCAGCGATCGTCGCATCCATGCCAGCCGAGAATTTGCAGACTCCCACGCAGTGGGCGTTGGCAATCCTCAGCATTGTCCTGATCGATATCGTGCTGGCGGGGGACAACGCCGTGGTCATTGCACTCGCGGTGCGTCGCCTGGAAAAAAAAGAACGCTTGTGGGGTATCGTCATCGGATCGGGGATGGCGGTGGTTTTGCGGGTCGGATTGACGTTCGTGGCCGCGCGACTTCTGGCTATCAGTTATATTAAGCTGGTGGGCGGTCTTCTGATTCTATGGATCGCGGTGAAACTCCTGTTGGACAATACCGGCGAGCAAGCCGGGAAGGGCGAAGCGAAGAATTTGTGGCAGGCCGTTTGGTTTATCACGATGGCCGACATCACCATGTCTCTCGACAACGTACTCGCAGTGGCGGGTGCGTCAAAAGGGAGCTTCGGTCTGCTGCTTTTTGGACTGGGTCTGAGTATTCCACTCGTGGTTTTCACGAGCAATCTGCTGGCGAAGCTGATGGATCGTTATTCCGTTCTGATTTATGTCGGATCGGCGATTCTCGGCAAGGTCGCGGGGGAGATGATCATGACGGATCGATTGATCGCGGAGACGTTTCATCCGGAACCGTGGCTGGAGCACGCGGTCGAGGTAACGTTGGCGGGTGGTATTATCCTCGTCGCTTTAGCTTTTCGACAGGGCAAACGCAAAAGCCCCGCCGACTGAGACGCGAAAGCGTTGACAAGCCTTCCTCGAAGTTTTCCAAAGTTTTCCTGTTTATGCATTGCCGCGCACTCTTCTGTTTGCTCCTGCTGCTTTCGCCCATTGCGGGTGCCCTGGCCCAATCCCAGGCGCCGGCCGATGCCGCACAGGCGGCTCAAAACACCACCGCTGCCGCCGCAGTGGTGACGACCACCAAGGTGCCGCCCACTCCGGATTTTCTCGAGCACTTGGTGGACGAGACGCTGAATCTCTTTGATGTCAAAAGCAGTGGAAACACCTGGGTGCACTTCGCGATCGCTGCGCTTTTCCTCGTGGGCGGGCTGGTGTTACGCCGGGTGGTGACGGGGATTATTTTCAACCGGCTGAAAAAGTTCGCGGCAAAGACCGAGACGACGCTCGACGATAAGCTTTTTCCCGCTCTCGAAGCACCCGTTGCCACTTTTATTCTGGTGGTTGCTATTTTCAGCGCGTTGAAAGTGCTCAAGCTTTCGGCCTCGAATGACGTGGCGATCGGTTACGGATCCACGGTGGCATTTTCGCTCGTGCTTTTCTGGGGTTTGCTTCGGGCATTCAGCGCCTTGCTCGATCACGCCCATGAGATCGCGCTGGAAAAAAATCTCAGCATCGCGGCGTTCATGCCGTGGATCAAAAAGACGCTCGTCGTCGTCTTCGTCACTTTTGGCGTGCTGCTGGTGGCGCAAAGCCTCGGCGCCGACGTAAAAGCTTTTCTTGCTGGGTTGGGTATTGGCGGCCTGGCCTTCGCCCTCGCTGCGCAGGATACGATTGCCAACCTTTTTGGTTCCGTTGTCGTGGCGATCGACCAGCCGTTCAAAGTGGGCGAAGCGGTTAAGATTGGCTCCAGCGAAGGCGTGGTGGAGGATATCGGGTTGCGTTCCACCAAACTGCGCACGCCCAGTCGGAACCTCATCATCATTCCCAACAAGACCGTCGCGTCCGAGGCGATTATCAACAATTCACGCTTCACCGGCCGCCGCGTGGAACAGGTGATCGGTTTGACCTACGATACCAACGCCGCGCGGATGAGCGCCATCGTTGACGAGATCCGGCGAATTATTACGGGAGAAGCGGAAGTTGATCCTGCCTCGATTCACGTTTACTTCCGTGATTATAGTGCGTCCTCGCTCGACATCTGGCTCGCGTACAATGCGAAAAGTCCTGATTTCGCCAAGAGCATGGCCCTGCGCCAGCGCATCAATCTGGCCATCATGAACGCCACGCAGAACCATGGATTGGATTTTGCCTTTCCGACCCAGACTTTGCACCTCCCGGAACCGATCAAGGACAAGATCGCCGCTTTGCCCGACGCTCCCGAACCGAAGAAATAGGAGTGGGCCGTCCAGATACCACAGCGGGGTCGCTGCGGCTCCAACCAGAGGGGAATCAGTCGAGGGTCTGGCGGTAGCGCTTGCCGCCAATCGTCATGGCGACGACGAAGAAAAGCACGAGCGGCCATAGCTGTGGCGCGATTTCCGCCGCGCTGTTGCCCTTCAGTAATATTCCGCGCACGATGCGGATGAAATGCGTGTTGGGCAAACAGGCGCCAATCCATTGCGCCCATTCGGGCATGCCGCGGAAGGGAAACATAAATCCCGAGAGCAGAATCGACGGCAGGAAAAAGAAAAACGCCATCTGCACGGCCTGAAGTTGGTTTTGCGCGAGAGTCGAAAAGGTGATCCCGACGGCCAGATTTGCCACGATGAACAGCAACGATACCGCATAAAGCAGCGGCAGACTCCCGATCATCGGGACGTGGAAAATGAAGTTGGCCGCGACCAGAATGAGCGTGATCTGGACGTAACCCACGACGACGTACGGTAGAATTTTTCCCACCATGACCTCGAAAGGCCGCACGGGAGTGGCGAGCAGATTTTCCATGGTTCCCCGCTCTCGCTCACGGGTGATCGCGAGGGCGGTGATGATGACCATCGTCATCGTGAGCACGACGCCCATCAGGCCGGGCACAACGTTGTATTGCGTGATGTTTTCCGGGTTGTACTGGGTGTGGATTTGGAAATCCACCGCCGAGGGTCGGACACGCAATTTTGCGAGCGGACCGGTCAGGTCGCGATCGAGTACGTTGTCGGCCAGCGCGCGGACTGCGGCCACGGCGGGTCCGGTGGCCGCGGGGTCAGTCGCATCCGCCTCGATCAACACAGTCGGCTTTTCGCCACGGATGAGTTTGCGCGAAAAATCGACGGGAATATTGATGACAAACTGTACGTCGCCGAGCTGGAGCAGTTGCTGTGTCTCGCTTTCACTGGTGGTATCGCGGACGAAGGTGAAATAGCCGCTGTTGCGGAGCGCGGCGACGAAGGTGCGCGCGAATGGTCCCTGGTCGGCGACGCGAATGGCCGCCGGGAGATGTTTCGGATCCGTATTGATCGCGAAACCGAAGAGCATGAGTTGCATCAGCGGGATGCCGACCATCATGCCAAAGGTCACGCGGTCGCGCTTCATTTGAATGAACTCCTTCAGGACGATGGCCCAAAGGCGACGCGCGCTGAACCGTTTCACGGTCGTTTCCTCCGGCAGACGATCGCATGAACACTAAACGTGGCGTGGAGCGACAATCCGATGGTCGATGAGAGTTTAATGGGCGCGTTCACGAGTAATTATCCCTGGCGGTTTCCATCAGACTGATGAATACATCCTCGAGGCCCGATCGAATCGGGTTCCATTCGTGGTTCGGGTCGCGCACTTCCTCGATCGTTTTTGAAAGTTGAGCGGAATCACGTCCACTGATGTGAAGCAAATTGCCGAATGCGACGACTTGTTCGACTCCCTTGCGAGCGCGTAACTTTCCCGCCAGTGTCCGCAGATCCGGACCGCTGACCGCCCACGTTGAAAGTTTGGCGGTACCGAGCACTTCGGCGAGGGTGCCGTGCGTCAGTAGATTTCCGTAGGCGAGGTAGGCGAGGCGATGACAGCGCTCCGCTTCGTCCATGTAGTGGGTGGTGATCAGCACCGTGAGCCCGGTCGCGGCGAGTTGGTGGATCTCGTCCCAGAAATCGCGGCGGGCCTTCGGATCGACGCCGGCGGTCGGTTCGTCGAGCAGGAGCAATTGGGGTGAATGAATCAAACATGCGGCGAGGGCGAGGCGCTGTTTCCAGCCGCCGGAAAGTTCGCCCGCGAGTTGTTTGCTGCGCTTTTCCAAGCCGAGACGTTCGAGGCTTTGTTGCACGGCGGCGGGCCGATTGGGCACGTTGTAAATCCGCGCGATAAAATCCAGATTCTCCCGGATGCTCAGGTCTTCATAGTAGCTGAATTTTTGCGTCATGTACCCGACGTGGCGTTTGATCTCCGCCTGTTGGGTGCGCAGGTCATAGCCGAGGCAGGTGCCGTGGCCGTCGTCGGGCGTCAACAATCCGCAAAGCATCCGGATAAAGGTCGTCTTGCCCGAGCCGTTCGGTCCGAGGAAACCGTAGATTTCCCCTTTCTTCACTTGCAGCGCGATGCCGTTGACAACGGTCTTTTCACCGAAGCGCTTGGTGACGCCACTCACATCGATGGCAAACTCGGTCGCATTCATGCGCGATTATTTGGCGGGCGATACGTCGACCGGCTGACCGGGATGGAGATCGCGGGCGGCGGCGGGATCGAAGGTGGCTTCGATCATGAACACGAGTTTCGCGCGATTTTCACGGTTGTAGAGAATCGGCGGCGTATACTCGGGTTGCGGCGAAAGATAGGTGATGTGCGCGGTGAGGCTGGATTGGCCGGAGATCGCGACGTTTACGGCTTCTCCTGCCTTCAAGTTCGCAAATTTGGTCTCCGGTACAAAGAACCGAACCTTGATGTTTTCCGGTGGAAGCAACGACACGATCGGTTGTCCAGCCGTGACAAATTCGCCTTCGCGATAAAGCGTGTCGTACACTAGGGCCGAACGCGGAGCGGTCTGCGTTTTTTGCGCGACACTCCAGCCGGCGCGATCGACCGCGGCTTGGGCGGCGGCGACCTCTGCTTCCGCGGCCGCGATGCTGTCGATTCGGCCGCCGAGCTGGGCGGTCGTAAGTTGCGCCGCGGTTTCGGCAATCAGCTTGGTATCGGCCTCGTGACTTAGCCGGGCGCGGTCGTAGTCGTCGTCCGACATTACTTTGCTTTCATGTAATTTCGCGGCCCGTTCGAGTTCGTGTTCGGAAAGTTCCGCCGCGGTCCTGGTCTGGGCGAGTCTGGCTTCGATCGCGGCGATCTCGGAGGGACGCTGCCCTTTCTTCAAATCGGCGAGTTGGGATTGGGATTGCCGGAGACGTCCGGCGGCCTCGCGGAGGGCCGAAAGTTCGGCGCTTTGTTCCAGCACGAACAATGGCGAGCCGGCAGTTACACGAGCGCCTTTTTGTACGGCGAGTTTCTCCAGTTGTCCGGCCAGGGGCGCGCCAACGTAGACGAAATCGCCTTCGAGGTAACCCTGCCATCCCGCGGGCGCTGGGCGGCTGCAGCCACCGAGCAGAAACGCGAGCGCGGTTAGCGCGGAGAAACTAGAGAGGAAATAGTTTTTCATAGTCTTTGCGACCTGACGGGGTGAGGAGTCCGCCGGTGAAGAGCTCCAGCGCTTTTCCCAAAGTTTGTTTGGGCGAAAGGTGGGTGACGGCCAGAGTGTCCGGATGAACGAGGCCGCGGATGGCTTGCAGCCAGAATTGAGCGGCGAATTCTGGATCGATCTCGGGGCGCAGCGTCCCTTCGTTGATTCCACTGCGGAAGAGCCGGCCAAAAATCGCGGGGATGTTTTTTTGACGCAGCTCGTCGAGCATGCGGTAGATTTTGGGGGCGTACCGCTGAAGTTCCCGCAGCATCGCCGGACTCAGGAGGGAAATCCGGGGAACGACGATGTCCACGATGGTCCGGAGTTTCTGGCAAAAAGATAACTTTGGCTGACTCAGCACGGCCTCCAACTCTTGGCGAATGGTCCGCCCGATTTCCTCGATAATGGTGGTGATGATGGCGTCCTTCCCGGGAAAGTGGAGATAGAGCGTTTTCTTGCTCATCCCCAGTTCATGGGCGAGGTC
>JAYVMJ010000018.1:0-13172 GCA_043759025.1 Verrucomicrobiota bacterium
ACGATCTTGATCTCCTCGGGGGTGAGGCCGTAGAGGGCGTAAACGTGCTGATCGATTTCCGTCTTCCGCCTGCGCGCGGCTCCGGCACGACGAGCCGCCCCGCCGCAGCTATTAGCCATTAGAGGAATTGCCGTTTTTTTACGTCAGGCTATGCTGGTGTCATGCCCGTAAAAAATTCGCCAATCGATGCCGGCGTCCGCATCGGCCACGTCCACCTGAAGGTCGCTGATCTCCAACGCGCGCTCGATTTCTACGTCGAAGTGCTCGGCTTCGAATTGATGCAGCGCCTTGGCACCCAAGCCGCCTTTATTTCCGCTGGCGGTTACCACCACCATATCGGCTTGAACACCTGGGAAAGCCTCGGTGGATCGCCGCCACCACGCGGGAGCACGGGATTGTATCACACGGCGATTCTTTATCCCACGCGCGCCGCGCTGGCGGATGCGTTGCGACGACTCATCGACGCAAAGATCGATCTGGATGGTGCCGCCGATCACGGCGTGAGCGAAGCGTTGTACCTGCACGATCCCGATCACAACGGCGTGGAACTCTATTGGGATCGGCCAAAAGACGCATGGCCGCACGACGCAAAAGGGGGACTCGCGATGACAACGGCGCATCTGGATTTGGAGGATTTGCTGAAGGAAAAGTAAAAATCAACCCGGCGAATTCCCGCCCGGGCGGCTGCGATTTCCTGCTGAAATTCAGCAGCGCCAACGCACCAGTCACTCCACGGCCACCTCAATCTGATTGTCGTGAAGAATCAGTATTGAGCATGGATTCGCAGGCCGGAAACAAGCACCGGCCCGCGATCGCGATTATACGCGGGATTCGCCAGATATTGGAGGTCAAAGGATAGGGTCAGGCCACGATAAATTTGAGCGGCATAATATCCTTCCAGAATTTCCTCACGCCGGTAATTCAGCCGCCCGTCGCCCACGATAAATCCGTATCCGCCAGCAGCCAGATAATCGCGGTGATCCGACGAAAGTCCGTTGCTCACTCCCGCCAAGCCGACCGTATCGCTCTTTCGTTGCCAGCTCGTTCCCTTCAGGCTGAGGCCGAGGGAAAACGTGTTGTCGATCTCGGTAAATGCCCACGTCTCTGTGTGGCCATCGTTCCAGCCCGCGCGGCCAAACACCCCGAGATCAGGGGCGATGGTTTGCTCGAAATTTAATCCCAACCCTTGTTTCAAGCGGTAGCGACGCGTCAGGGTGACATCCATCCCGTACCTTGGATTATCGATGGTCTGACGATAACTCCCCATTCGCGCAGAATTCACATACGCCAAAAATCTCACCACTCCTTTCTGTTCAGTGATCGAATAACTTTTCTCCAATTCGACCACCGTGCCGAAAGCGCGGGACAGCTTGTGATCGAATTTCGACCCATTCGCCTCGGATGGCTCAGCCAAGGCACCGGCGCGGACCGCCCAGTCCGGCTGATTTAATTCAACCGCCAAGCCATAGGTGTAACCGCGCGTATCCGCAGGAAAATCCCACGCCCCATTGGCCATGAGCGACCAATTGGAAAACTGCGTCCGCGGATCATGACTGTAGCTGTTATCATCGAAAACATCGCCGGCCGCGAATCGTCCCACGGTTAAAATAATATTCGATTTCGCGCGTTTACCACCCAGCTGATTGGCGTCGGCCTCGACGGCTCCCACCGTGGAACCCAAATTGAATGTTTGGCGGAAAAAAAGCCGCGCCAAATAGGGAGTCAGCGTCGTGGCCCCGACGCGCGTCGCTTCGCCGTTGGGAAACCCCGCCGCGCCCACCGTTCCGCTGAGTCCTTTTCCTCCGGAGACTTCCGGATTCAGATAAAGTTCGCCATCACTCCACAAACGCCGTCCCACAAAAATCGTTCCGGTTTCGGTCGTTTGCCATGGCTCGTTCGTTTGCAGGCTATTGGCACCGCCATAGGGCGCGGAAAACGAACCGTGCATCTCTGAGACCGTCGTCGCCTGAAAATGTACGCTCCAGTCTTCCGCCGGTTGAGTCATGGCTGGGGCAAAATCGCTCAGGCCGGCCTGCGAGAACCCTAAGACTGGAAACCAAATCACCAAAGAAGTAAGGAAAACACGCTTCAATGTGGGCTCGGAAATAGTCACAGGCATTATCTTAGCCTCTCTCAAGGCAGGCATCTGGATGGCTTTTCCCAAAACTGGGATAAGATCATGGAATTTCGAATGGAATCGGATTGCTACCTGCTCATGATTTTAAAATCTGGCAAAACATTTTTTGCTGCAATCCTGCGAACTGCCCCATCGCTTGAGCGCGGCCCATTCCCGCCATTCCGGGCTGGCGCTCGATCAGTTCACCGGCAGTCTCGCAACCCATGCACCCCACCCCCGTGCGTGAGGCGACCCGCCTCAGCGAAATTTCCCCTCATCAATGGAAGTCCGGCATCGCCGCGTGGCTCGGCTGGTTGTTCGACGGCTTGGAGCTTCATCTCTACACGCTCGTCGCGACACCGCTCGTGGTTCATCTCCTCGCGGTCCAAAGCTCCGATGATCCGGCGGTAAAGGAAAAGAGCGCCTATATCCAGGCGGCGTTTCTCATCGGCTGGGCGGTCGGCGGCGCATTCTTCGGCCGGCTCGGCGATTTGCTTGGACGCAGCCGCGCGCTGGCCCTGACCGTTTTGACTTACGCCATTTGCACCGGCCTGTGTGCCTTTTCGCAAAACTGGTGGGAGCTGATGATCTTTCGCTTCGTCGCCGCACTGGGGATTGGCGGCGAATGGGCCGTGGGCTCGTCACTCCTCGCGGAGACGTGGCCCCGCGCGTGGCGTCCGTGGCTGGCCGCTGTCCTCCAAAGCGGAGTCAATATCGGCATCCTCTTTGCCGCGGGCATCGTGTGGCTCATCTCGCCGATCCTGCCGGTCAACGGCGAGCGGTACGTTTTTCTGATCGGCATCATCCCCGCACTGCTCGTCTTCTGGATTCGCAAAAAAGTTCCGGAGCCGGAAGCGTGGCAACAGGCGGCAGCGGTGCCCAAGCCTGGTTTGCGCGAACTTTTTCGCGGTTCACTCGCGCGCATCACCTGGCATACCACTGCCGTATGCGCGTTGAGTCTATCAGCATGGTGGCTGTTTATTTTCTGGCAGGCCCAGCACGTGCGAAAAATCCTGTCCCTCGAAGGGGTCCCCCCTGCCGTTGTTACCCAGCGCGTCACCGCCGCTTTTTTTGCGATGATCGCCGTTTCGATCGTGGGGAACTACTTCGCCGGATGGCTCGCTCGCCGACTCGAAATGCGGCGGGCGATCATCGTGCTGTTCGCGTTGCTCTTCGCGAGCATGGCCGGCGCCTTTATTGTGCCGCGCGATTTCAACGAGCTCGCCTGGTTTTGGGTGCCGCTGGTCGGATTTTTCTCCGGAGTCTTTGGCCTGTTCACCATGTATCTGCCGCCGCTTTTCCCGGTGTTGTTGCGCACCACGGGCGCAGGATTTTGTTACAACATCGGTCGGATGACGGCCGCGATCGCGTCGATCGTTTTCGGCTGGCTGGCACCCGTGGGCGATTTCCGCACGGCTCTGCTCTACTCCAGCTTGTTGGCGCTGGCGGCGACGATTTGGGCGTTCTGGCTGCCGGAAGAATCACGGGACGCTTAAAGGATTTACACCAAGGTAGCAAAGGTCGCAAAAGCGAAGACGTGGAAAGACGAAATTAAACGCGGAGGGCGCGGAAGGCGCGGAGTGTTCGGACTGGGATTATGGAGTATTGTGACGCGTCCCCGCTTTCAAAGCGGCCTCACTCATGCTCCCGCCCGCGATCAGCGGGCGCCTCAGACCCAATCTCGGAGACGATTAGTCGGAGGGGACTCTCTAAGTTTCGCTTCTGCCACTAAGCGAAACAATTAGCGTTCAAACTTTCTGCGGATTGTGGGACTTTCCGTGCTGCTGTTGCTCAATTCAATCCCTGCTCCAGCAACTGCGGCACGCTCTCGGGTGAATGCATCTCGCCGCCGCCGAAGCGCCGCAACAATCCCTTCACCGCTTCACGCCAGAGCTGGCAACGGCGTTCGAAAATCTCCGGCCCGAGTTCCGGTGCTTCCAGCAAAATGAAATTGAGGAGCGTTTGCCGGTTCGACAATCCCACCACGCGAATGGGCGTGAGCGTCATATTCTCCAACTGCGGTCCCGCGCGAAAATCGATCACCCCCGTGTCGGCGCTCGATTCGATCTCCACCACTTGCTCACCGTCGACCGTGAACGCCCACCAACGCCCGCGTTGCAGCGTGATGTCTTCGCAATAACCGCCGGACCATTTCGGCAGATTTTCGATATTGGCGAGAAAGTTGAAAACGGTTTCGCGTGGAGCGGAAACCGTGATCGTGAGATTAACAATATTCATGGGTGGGATCGCGTCTGAGGATTAAAATCTCGGCGCCGTCTACGCCGCGCTTTTCTTTTTATGGATCACCAACCGGTTGCCATCCGGGTCCTGAATGACCGCGAGATTGCAGGAGGGAAAATCGAGCGGCTCGGCGAGAAACGTCACGTTGGCCGCGTGCAACGCCGCCACTGCGCCGGCAAAATCAACGACTTCGAGCGCGACCGCCGGACCTTGGGTGGAAGGCCGCCACTTGTCTCCACCGCTGTTCGTGATCGCAAGTGTCGCCTCCCCTAGTTCGTACTCGATCCATCCCTTGCCCTCGCCTTCCCACACGGTGGCGGGCTTGAGCCCAATGACGCCTTCATAAAAGCTGCGAGCCCGGGCTAGATCGGTGACGGGATAGCCGGTGAACGCGAAAGCAACAACGCGAATGGAAGTCGGAATGGTCATGCGCGAATTGTACCATCCCTGCTGACAGCGTTATGTCAGGAGGTAAAAATAAATCCGGTAAGCAAATCCCTCATTCTCACTGGGGGAAATTTTCGCAGCGCTTCCGCCGAACCGGCTGGCTCGCGCAACAAACTTGCAGAAACCGCGTGACGACGCGCCGTGCAAAGAGAATCCCCCGTCAGCCCGCGACGGAAATCGCCGGCGCGACACCCACCAGCCGACCGTCAAGGCGATCGAGTCGCACGACCGATCCCGACGAAGATTGCACCAGCAGCTCATTTCCTTCTTCGCCGATGATCGCAGTGCAATATCCCACGCTCTCGGGCCAAGCCGCCATCCACCGCAGGCACAGATCGCCGTCCAGACAGTAAATATTTGCAATGCCCGGCAACAAGCCGAACGGATGCTCGCGCACATAAACGCAAAACGGATTTTGCCGAAACTCGACAATCGCCGAGCCCAACGGAGCGCACGCCACCGCGTGGGTACCGTGACGATTGAGTTGGCAAAGCATGCCGTCGATGATGGCGGAAGCGTGGGGTAAGGTGTTCACGGTGCGAGCTGACAGCACAGCGTTTTTCGCCAACCCCGGCGAACATTTTTTCCGCTAAAAAAACTAAAAACAAACGTCCGGGATTTCTTGTTGCCGCCCCACGCAAAGTAGTGCGCGCGCGCCGTTCTCAGTCGGTAGGGCGCGTTATCCCTAACGCGCCGGGCAATTCCCGCCCCACCGCAAATGCTTGCACACCGTGTGGGGCCGTCGTCCCACGATTTCGTTCTGGGCCCTGAGCAGCCCGAACGGGCTTACGACGCGCCTCTTCGCGAAGACGTCATACGTGGCCACAAAGGCCGGCGCAAGCACCGGCCCTACATGTCAGCCCACCATCAATCCCAAAATCCTCCTTGCAGACGTTAAACTCACTCACTCGTCCCCATATTTCTCCAACACCGCCCGCGCTTCCTGTTGCACGAGCTTGCGCAGTTTCGCCGGTGCGATCGCCTCGGCGTCGGGGCCAAACGACAACACCCACCGCGCCATCCATTCGAGCGACCAGGCGTAGAGCGAGTACTCGGCTCCGCCATTGCGCGCTTCGCCTTCGATCAACGTCGCGTGGCTTTCGCGTTGCGCGCGCTCCCTGACGCGGGCGGAAAACCACACGCGCACCGGCAGCGTGTCCGCGCGCGTCGTTGCCTCCTTCATGTGTTTCGCCAGCGAAAATCCATCGCGTGCCTCAAATTTCTCCGGACTCAATTCCAGCCCGCGAATGCGATCCACGCGGAAATGCCGGAAATCCTTTCTCAGCCGGCACCACGCCACGAGATACCATGCTCCGCCATAAAATACCACGCCGAGGGGTTCGACCTGGCGCGACGTATCGCTCTCCGGCGCGCGGGCCCGATAATCCAGGCACAACACCCGCCGCAACACCACGCCTTGTTGCACGGGCAACAACCAGCGCTGCGCCGCCACTTCGGGCACGACTTGGTCGGGCCGGCCGTAGACGAGGGTGCGTTGGGTCAATTTCTCAATGTGATCCTGCCGATCGCGCGGCAACACCGCGCGTAATTTATCGAGGGCCGAAACCATGGGCGTGTGCAACGACGCGTCGGTGTATTGTTTCACCAGTTCGCCGCCGACGAAAAGCGAGGTCGCCTCTTCCACCGAAAACATGACCGGCGGCAATTGATAGCCTTTCATCAGACAATACCCGACACCCGCCTCACCCGAGATCGGCACGCCGGCTTCACCCAACGCTGCAATGTCACGATAGATCGTGCGGATATTCACCTCAAAATGTCCCGCCAACTCCTCCGCCCGCACCACGCGCCGCCCTTGCAGGTGCAACACCATGGCGACGAGGCGGTCGGTACGATTCATGCCCCCCAGCAAAAGACCGCCCGCCACCACGACAACCCCGATTCACGCAAATCTTGTCGGCCCTCGCTGCGTCGGTAAGGCGGTTGCCCCGTGTCGAGCCGTAGCCTTGGCGAACGCCGATCAACCGCCCGGTCATCATCGCACGAACCGGATCGAACGCCCGGTTCGTCCTCAAGGCCGTTGGGGACAACGGCCCCCTACCTTCGCTCCCACCGCATCGTTTCTTCTCGGGGAAAAACTGATTGGCCATTTCAGGCGCGACAACCCGTGCAACCCCGTCCTGACTCGCGCCGGGCAAGCCTGCTTCCCTATGAACAGCATCGAAATTCTTATCGTCCTGCTCCTGCTTTTCATGGCAGTTCCAGATGCCTGTCGCTGGTTCGGCCGTCCCGCCCTGATCTATCCGGTTTTCGTGACCTTCGGACTGCTGCTCGGACCACTGGTCCAGACCGAAGTCAACACGATGATTCAACAGGCCGGCGAAATTGGTTTTCTATTATTGTTGTTCGAAGTAGGCCTCGAAATCGATCTCCCGCGCCCGCGCGACCTCATCCGCGCTGCGTCGTACACCGCGCGCTGGGTCGTCGTCCAATATCCCATCGTTGTCGCGCTCGCGCGTTTCGCCGGCCTGCCGTGGCTCGAATCGTTCGTCGCGGCCGCCGCGATTACGGGCTGTTCGGTCGGCATGGCGCACACCGCTTGGAAACATTATCCCGGACTCTCGGACAACACCCGGACTTTCACGCTGCGCATCATGGTGCTGCTCGAAGTGCTGGCCATTGTATTGCTCTCCGTCGAAACCGCCGTCCTCGATCACGGTATCAGCTGGTTTTTCATCCTCAAGATCATCGGCATCGCCCTTGTCGTTTTTTTGTGCAGCCGCATCGCGGTCCCGCTCGCCAAGGTGCTCCAAACCGTGCTGGCGAAAACCACGCACTGGCGCCTGCATTTCGTCGCGCTGTTGGTGCTGGCAGTCTGCGCCGTCGGCGAGCGACTCGGCCTGCCCGGACCCAAGACCGCATTTTTTCTCGGTTTGTTCATGAGCCGGGTCGAACACGAGGGAAAACATCTGGAGGAATATCTGGCCCCTCTCAGCAAGCGTTTCCTCATCCCGATTTTCTTTGTCGCCTTGGGCATGCAGATTCCGATCGGTCTCCTCTTTTCCCGCGCGGCGCTCCTCGCGGCGGCTGCGGCCGGCTTGGTGCTCCTGTATCGCGAAATGATTCACCGCAGATGGTTGCACAGCGGCGGAAATGCCGGAACCTATCTGCTCTTTTGTCCGAACCTCACGATCGTCGCGCTCGCCGCCAGCTCGATGCTCAAGGCCCACGGCTCGCCTGAGCAAGCGGCCTGGGTGGTGCTCACCGGCCTGTTTATCACCACCTCGGCCGTTCTCGCACTGCCCCCGCCGCTCCCGCAACTGCGCGATCCCGGTGCGGAATTGAGCGGCCCCCTTACCGAAACGCCCGCCCGCAAAGAGTAATTCCACCCGCGGTCCCCACGTCGCGATCATTGCATCGGCCGCGGAATCACGGTCTTTGATTTGCACAAGCACGAAGCCGCGCTAAGGTCCCCGGAACCGCACGCCGAACTCGTCGGTCCACGCCTTGAACCAACCCGCTTCCTCACCTCGGCTCGCCGCCAACGCGACTCCCGTTTTCCACGTTCGCGGCCTGACCAAAATTTATGGCGAAGGCACCGCCGAGGTCCGCGCTCTGGACGGAGTTGATCTCGATCTCCACGCCGGTGAGTTTGTCGTTTTGCTCGGGCCTTCCGGCAGCGGCAAGACCACCCTGCTCAATCAACTCGGTGGGCTCGATCTTCCCACGACCGGCGAACTCCGTTATCGCGAAACTGACCTCACCCACGCCACGCAAGACCAGTTGACGCGGTATCGTCGCGATTCAGTGGGATTCATTTTTCAGTTCTACAATCTCATACCCAGCCTGACCGCCCGGGAAAATGTCGGCCTGATCACGGAGATTGCACGCGACCCGATGACGCCCGAGGAAGCCCTGGCCATGGTCGGCCTGACTGCGCGCATGGATCACTTTCCGGCGCAACTTTCCGGCGGCGAACAACAACGCGTCGCCATCGCCCGCGCGATCGCGAAACGCCCGGAGGTTCTCTTGTGCGACGAACCCACCGGCGCGCTCGACGTGCGTACCGGCATCGTCGTCCTCGAAGCGCTCGAACGCGCCAACCGCCAGCTTGGCGCGCTCACGGTGGTCATCACTCACAACGCCGTCATGGCCGACATGGCCGATCGCGTGATCCATTTCTCCGACGGCCGCGTCCATCAGGAACGCCGCAACGCCACCCGCGTCCCGCCCGCGACCCTCCGGTGGTGAAAGAATGAAAGGCTGAAGGACTGAATAGCTGAAACCCGACCCGGATTATCCAAACGACAAACGATCCCCTCCTCGCGAACGCCAGCCACTTCAGCCCTTCCGCTCTTCAGTCATTCAGCCTTTTCCCTCGTGCTTCCCTATCTCGACCGCAAATTATTCCGCGACCTGCGCCGCCTCGCGGGTCAGGCGGCGGCGGTTTCGCTGGTGATGGCATGCGGGCTCGCGATGCTGATCATGGCGCGCAGCCTCATTTACTCGCTCGAATCGACGCGCGCGGAATATTATCAAACGAATCACTTTGCCGAGGTGTTCGACGCCCTCAAACGCGCCCCGAATTACCTCGTCGACCGCATCCGCGAAATTCCGGGCGTCGCCACGGCACAGACCGATCTTTCCGTCCCCGTCACCCTCGATCTTCCCGGCATCAGCGAACCATCGAGCGGGCTTGTGCGTTCCCTGCCTGACTTTGGTGAACTCGAACTGAACCGCCTTTTCCTGCGTCGCGGCAGCTGGCTCCCGCCCGGTTCGCGCGGCAACATTCTCGTCAGCGAAGCCTTCGCCCAGGCCAACTCGCTCGCCCCCGGCGACACGCTCACCGTCCTGCTCAACGGTCGGCGCCAAACGTTTCGTGTCAGCGGCATCGTGCTCTCACCCGAATATATTTTCGAATCGCGCCCCGGCGCCGCGCTGCCCGACAGCCGCACCTTTGGAATTTTCTGGATGCCATACAAGGAAGTCGCCACCGCGTGGGATCTCTACGGCGCATTCAATCACGTGTCGCTCACGCTCGCGCCGGGAGCAAATGAGCGTCCGGTAATCGCCGCGCTGGATCGCCTGCTTTTGCCTTACGGCGGTCTCGGCGCATTCGGACGCAAGGATCATCCGTCGCACATCCGCGTTTCCGACGAGATCCGCGTGCTGACGCTGCTTTCGATTGGCTTTCCCGCGGTTTTCCTCGGCGTCGCGGCGTTCATGACGAATGCCGTGCTTTCCCGGCTCCTCTCCCTCCAGCGGGAACAGATCGCGATCCTGAAAGCCTTCGGCTTCACCAACCGCCAGATCGTTTTCCATTACTTGAAATTTGCGTTTGTGATGGTGACCGCCGGCCTGCTCACCGGACTGATCGGTGGCATCGCCTTGGGTCACCAGCTCGTGATCATGTACGAGCTTTTTTTCCGTTTCCCCAATCTCCACTTCCGGCTCGATCCGGTGGCCGTCGCCATCGCGCTCGCGGTTGGGCTCGGCGTCGTCACGCTCGGGGTCATCAGCGCCGTGCGCAAAGCCGCCAATCTCCCGCCCGCCGACGCGATGCGCCCCGAGCCCCCGGCAAATTTCCGTCCGTCGTTCATCGAACGGCTGGGATTGAAAACCCTGCTCTCACATTCCTTCCGCATCGCGATGCGCAATCTCGAGCGCCGCCCGATGCAAGCCGTCTTCACCGTCGCCGGTCTCGCCCTCGCCACCGGATTGTTGATTCTGCCCAATAGTTTCAAGGCCGGCATTCGCGAGGTGCTCGAATTCCAATGGGACGTCGTTCAGCGCCAGGACATCAACCTCGGTCTCGTCGAGCCTTCGTCTGCGCGAATCATCAACGAACTCGCCCAACTTCCCGGCGTGCTCGGCATCGAGCCGGCACGAACCGCGGCGGTGCGCATTCACTTTCAGGGCCGCAGCCGGCAAATCGCGATGCGGAGCCTGCTGCCCGGCGGCCAGCATAGCCGCGCCGTCGACAGCCGGGGTCATGAAATCTCCCCACCGGACAACGGCGTAATTCTTTCCGCAAAACTCGCGCAAGTCCTCGGCGCAAAAATCGGCGACACCGTCATCATCGAAGCGTTGGAGGGACGGCGCCTGATCAAACCGTTCATGCTGGTCGCCACCGCGGAAGATTTCACGGGCATCGCTGCCTACATGGAAATCCACGCGATCAATCGTTTTTTTGAGGAAGGCGACGTCATCACCGGCGCCAGCATCGGCCTCGATATGGCGCGCCGCGCGGAATTTCTCGCCGCATTAAAGGAAATTCCCCGCGTCAGCACCGTCGCCATCAAGGAGACGATGCGCCAGAGTTTCCGCGAAACAACCGCCGCCAGCATGGGCCTGATCCAGACGATCTACCTGACCTTCGCCGTGATCGTCGCGTTCGGCGTCATCTACAACAACGCTCGGATTTCCCTCGCCGAGCGCTCCCGCGAACTCGCCACCTTGCGCGTCATCGGCATGACCCAGCGCGAAGTCGGCGCCGTGCTGGTGATCGAACTCGTGATGCTCGCCTGTATCGCCGTACCCATCGG
Organism: Verrucomicrobiota bacterium; assembly: GCA_043759025.1. Taxonomy (GTDB): domain Bacteria; phylum Verrucomicrobiota; class Verrucomicrobiia; order Opitutales; family Opitutaceae; genus Lacunisphaera. The sequence goes on from JAYVMJ010000018.1 coordinate 11,311, forward strand.
CCTGCTCCTCGGCACGGGGTTGACGACGATCGTGGTCCACTCGATCAACACCGAAACCATCCGGCTTCCGCTCGTGTTTACCACCTACACCTATTCCTTCGCCATCGTTACGGTGGCAATCGCCTCCACGCTTTCCGCGCTCTTCGTTCTGCGCCAACTCAACCGAATCGATCTCATCGCCGCACTAAAAGCCCCGGAGTAATCCGAACCGAAGTTGAACCACTAATTCACACTAAATGAACACTAATCCTGACCAAGTCGTTTCAAATCCCTGTTTCACGATTCTGAATCAGTGTCATCGGTGGATCGCTCACGCCTTCGTCCCGGGTTCTGAAAATTAGTGTCCCATTAGCGGCCATTAGTGGTTAAAAAAATCCGCCCCTTTTCATGCCCGCCTCTTCCTCCAAAAAATCCCGCCCGTTTCGCTGGCTGCCCTACCTGATCGGCATCGCCGTGATTGTACTCCTCGCGCTCGGCCTGCGACCCCGTCCCGCCACGGTGGAAACCGCCCGCGCGATCGTCGGTCCGCTCCGTGCGACCGTGAGCGAGGAAGGCAAAACCCGCATCCGCCAGCGCTACGTCGTATCAAGTCCCGTCACCGGGCAGTTGCGCCGCGTCGCCTTCAAGCCGGGCGCAACCATCACTCCTGACGCCGTGCTGGCCGTGATCGAACCAATGGCGGCATCGCCGCTCGATCCCCGCACCCGGGCCCTGACCGAAGCCCGCCGCGACTCAGCCACCGCCTCGCTCGAAAAAGCGCGTACCGTCCACGATCTGGCAGTCAAGGAACTGCAGCGCGTGGAAACGATGTTTACCGGCAAAACGGTTTCTCCGCAGGACGTCGACAACGCGCGAATGCGCGAGACCGTCGCCGCCAGCGACGTGGTCGTCGGTGAAGGCGCGTTGCGCGCTGCCGTCACCGAACTCGCCGTGAGTGATCCGGCGACGGCCGCCACGAGGGCCTTGGTAGAGGTGCGCTCGCCGGTGGCCGGAAACGTGTTACATGTTTTTCAGGAAAGCGAACGCCCCATCACCGCCGGCACGCCGATCCTCGACGTGGGCGATCCCACCGATTTGGAAGTCGTGATCGAATTACTTTCACGCGACGGCGCCGGGCTGACCCCCGGCACCAAGGTTGAACTCGATCAATGGGGCGGACCAAAGCCACTCGATGCCCGAGTGCGCTTGGTGGAACCCGCGGCATTCACCAAAATCTCCGCGCTCGGCGTGGAGGAACAACGCGTGAACGTCGTCGCGGACATCACCACGCCGCTCGCCGGGCGCCTCGCGTTGGGCGACAACTTTCGCGTCGAAGCCCGCGTGATCGTGTGGGAAAGCGACAAGGCCTTGAAGGTGCCAGTGTCAGCATTGTTTCGTCGCGGTTCCAGTTGGTCCGCGTATGTCGTGCGCGATGGCCGGGCAAAACTCACCGCCGTCCAACCCGGTCGTTCCAGCGGAGTCGAAACCCAGGTGCTCGACGGTTTGAAGGAAGGCGACGAAGTCATCCTCTACCCCGGCGATCGCGTCCAGAATGGCGAGCGCGTGCAGCCCATCAAAGTCGTACAATGAAATCTCAGCGATCATCCGCAAAGTCGCATCTAAAAAAGACTCTCTGGACGGGGTGCCCCGATTCCCAACCGGCCGATCTTACCCAGAACAATGCAATCGGAGTAGCCCGCGAAACACACGAACGACACGAAAAGAAACAGTTCAGGGCAAAACCAACCCCGTTTTCTATTTCACCCAACCGCGGACTGAATGGGACAGTAAAGATCCTCGGGGCAAGCCCCGAGGCATTGAAACCAAGCCAACCATGCCGCTGATCAGTTATGCTCTCCTCCGTGGCACGGGCGTCCCGCCCG
>JAYVMJ010000019.1:0-4399 GCA_043759025.1 Verrucomicrobiota bacterium
CGGGCGGGACGCCCGTGCCACGGAGGAGAGCATAACTGATCAGCGGCATGGTTGGCTTGGTTTCAATGCCTCGGGGCTTGCCCCGAGGATCTTTACTCCGGGCGTAACAGAATGGAAACCGCGGTTTTTGTCTAGCGCAAAAGCGCGACTCTCCCTTTCAACCACTTATCCCTCCACAGCCAAAGACCCTGGGCCCCACCACCACCACCGCCGCCGCCGAAAAGGGTTGTGACGGCGTCAGCCCACCCCTAGTTTTTGCCTCCAAAAATCCTAGCAAACCCCCATGAAATCGTCCTTCTGGATTGCGCCGTTCGCCCGTTGTCGCCGAAACAAAATTGTCGCCTTGGCGGTTTTACCGCTGGGAATGATCATGGGCACCGTCAGTGTCATGGGCCAGGCAGTTATTTCCCCGCCTCCGGCCGTAGCGAACACGCCTCCGGCATTCCCCCAGCCCGCACCGTCTGACAGCACGCCCCCGAATCCATCAGCGGCAGGCTCCCCGTTTCAGTGGGGATTTGTGACCGCCCATCCGCATTTTTCCTACCGCTTTCTGTACGGCGACGGCCTTCAGGCCACTCCCGGCCAACAAACCAAGACGTCGATCAACACGATTTCGCTCGGCATCCTGTTCAATATCGGAACCCACTGGACCGTGGATTATACGCCCACCCAGACGTACTACTCGAGCGTGGCGTTCAAAGACACCCTGGATCATTCCGTGAGAATCCTCGGGGCCACTTCCTACGACAACTGGAGTTTTCAATTGAGCCAGGCCTTTACCACTTCATCGGCCCCCTTGATTGAAACCGGCCGCCAAACGAACGAGGACGACTATTCGACGCATGCCACCCTCGGTTATCATTTCAACGATCGAGTCCAAGCTGACACGAACCTGAGCTATCAGGTCCGTAACACCACAATATTTCCAGATTCACGGGAGACCACCGTGGGCGAGCGCCTGCACTATCAATTTCTGCCCCGCACGGACACTTCGATCGGTCTGGACTATGGTTCGATCAACATGAGTTCCGGCACGGACATGAGTTACACCAGACCCACCGCCCAGCTCAACTGGAAGGCGAGCGACAAAACGACCTTCAACCTGCAAGCGGGACTGGAGCACCGCACCTTTCGGGACAGTGGGGCAAGCAGCTTGAATAGTCCCACCTTCAGCGCGGGCCTCCAATTTCAGCCGTTCCCCACCACCTCGATCGGCCTTTCCGCCAACCGTGACGTAACCGTGGCTTATTTCACCAACCAGATCACCCGCAATACCGGGTGGCAGCTGAACGTCCAACAGCGCCTGCTCCAACATTACTATTTGAGCGCGGGCTATTCCGGCGGGAAATCAACCTACCTCAGCACTGACCCCGCGCTGGCGGTGGCCGGTCGCGACGACAAGAACTACTCCTTCAACGTCCGGTTGAGCACCGTTTTCTTCGAACGCGCCAACGTCGCGTTGATCTACCAAAACACTCGCAACAATTCGAATGCCAATGGATTTGGTTTTAACAGCAGTCAGGTCGGCATCGAGCTGGGTTATCAATTTTAGTCTGCCTCGGCCTAGCAGCCTGTCGGACTTAGAAAATGAAGGCTATCTGGCACCACGTATTTGACCGAAAAAATTTATTCGAAGGCGAATATTTATCTGTAGACGCCTTCAGTCGGCAAAGCCCGACAGGCTGCTAGGTAAAGCGGGCCCCGAAAATCCGCGACCGGTCCAACCCTTAGCCCGAAACCATGCAGTCGGATTTAATCACAGAAGACACAGAATGAACACTTTTAAGCTCATAAAAGGATCGATTGATCGGACACCAAAGGGTGGGCGCATCGGTCGGCTCAGATCTGAATTCATTACTCTGATTTCTGTGTATTCCGTGTGTCCTGCGGGGCTCTACTGAATCATTCCGGCTTAGCTGTTTTCAAAAAAACGTCGTCTCCACTTAATGAATCAACCGATTGAAGCGCAAAATCCCGCCGCACGAAAATTCACCAAGGAGATTTCCAGCCCCGAAGGCTTGCGGTGGTTGTGGCCGGTTGTGCCGGGCTTGGCGGTTTGTTTCATCCAGCCCCTGCATCAACTGCTCAAGCTCGCGTTCAGCGACGACTTATACTCCCACATTCCGCTGATCCCGTTGCTCAGCCTTTATCTGATCTGGACCAAGCGACGAGAATTACCGGCCCCATCCGCTCCGAACCGCGCCCTCGCAGTCGGGTTTGCTCTCTTTGGTGTCATCGCGCTGTCGCTATCATTGGCGGGATTGCGCGGCGGTTTTGACCTGACCGCGGAGGACGCCCTTGCCCTTCGCATCGGGTCGCTACTCTTTTTCTTCGGCGGCGCCGCCGCCTGGCTCCTCGGGCGCAACACGCTGCGGGCGCTCACGTTCCCCCTGCTGTTTCTGATTTTTATGGTGCCGTTTCCCACGGCAGTGCGAGCCGGCTTGGAGAGCTTCCTCCAATATGGATCCGCAGCCGTGGCCCACGCCCTGTTCAATCTGACAGGCACCAGTGTTTTCTATCACGACCTGACTTTCCGCCTCTCCGACATTAGCCTGCGCGTCGCCCCTGAATGCAGCGGCATCCGTTCGAGCCTTGCGCTCTTCATCACCAGCGTCGTGGCCGGACATTTCTTTCTGCGCAGTCGATGGAAGTGCGCGGTGCTGTCGCTGGCCGTCGTTCCCCTGGCTCTTTTGCGCAATGGATTCCGGATCTTCACCATTGGCGAATTGTGCGTTCGCATCAGTCCGGACATGATCAACTCGTACATCCACCGCCAAGGCGGACCGGTGTTTTTTGCCCTTTCGCTCATTCCTTTCTTTTTACTGCTGTGGCTGCTCCTTCGCTCCGAACGGCGCCCGCGCTCCCCGAATACAACCACCCAACCTTAATCCCATGCGAAAGCTCCTCCACTCCTTCTCCGCCTTCGCCACCCTGTCCGTCCTCGCGGTTTTTTGCTGCAGCTGTTCGCCGCAAGCCAAGAAGGCGAGCCACTTGAAAAAAGCCGACGGCTACTTTGCCAGCGGCCATTATGAGCAGTCGGAGATCGAGTACCTGAACGTGCTCCAGATCGAACCGCTCAATCCCTCCGCGATCAGCCACCTCGCCCTGATCTATGCCGATCAAGGACGCACGGGACAGGTCGTGCCCTACCTTATAAAGGCCAAGGAACTCCAACCCGACAATCTCGATGTCCGGCTCAAATTAGGCACCATGCTCCTTTCCGCGGGCAACGTAAAGGGAGCGCGGGAAGAAGCGGAGTTCGTGCTGGGCAAAAGACCGGCGGACGACACCGCCCCGCTGTTGCTGGCGGAAGCAGCCAATAAACCCGGATTGATCGCCGCGGCCAGAGAGCGCCTGCTCAGTTTGCCGGCCGACATCGTCGCCGCCGCGCCCGTGCAAGTCGCCCTCGGCACCCTCGAAATGCGGCAGGGCCATCTGCCCGAAGCGGAAGCGGCGTTTCGTCGCGCCTTGGTCCAGAACCCAAAATCCGCCGCGGCCGAAGCAGCACTCGGCGTCTTGAACCAAGGCCAGAATAAACTCCCCGACGCGGAGCGGGCATTCAAACGCGCCGCCGAACTTGCGGCCCCGTATTCCGTCCAGCAACTGGCGTATGCGCGGTTCAAAATGCAAACCGGCGACACCGGTTCGGCCCAACGCACGCTCGAAGCCATCACGGCGAAGACGCCCGATTATCTCCCCGCCTGGATCCTGCTCGCCGAGATTTACGCGACGAAGAAAAACTTTCCCGAAAGCGATGCGGCGCTCGCCAAAGTACTCGCCCGCGATCCGGCCCACCCGGAAGCGATGCTGCTGAGTTCCCGGCTGAAACTGGCCCAAGGCGAAACGGCCCAAGCCGTCGCGGCGTTGGAAAAGATGATCAAGGTTTATCCGAAGGCGCCGCAGGCCCACTTTCAACTCGCGCTCGCCCAAGCCGCCGGCGGCGACCTCCCAAAAGCAATCGCCAGTCTCAACCAGACGCTCGTACTGGCGCCCGCGTTCGGCGAGGCGACAGCGCTGCTCGGCGAACTTTCCTTGCGCAAGGGCGACGCCAGCGGGGCGATCGCACTGCTGAAACCATTGGTGCAACAACGCCCCGATATCATCCAAGCCCGTTTTCTTCTGGCCGACGCCTATCGCCGGCAGGGAGATCTCCCGGCCGCGATCGCCGTTTACCAGGCGATTGAGCAACAATTCCCGCGCAATCCGCAGGCCACCTACTGGCGCGGCATCGCCTTGCTTCAGGAGAAAAAACTTTCCGAAGCCCGCGCGGCGTTTACTCACGCGCTCGAACTTGAACCGGACTTCCTGCTGGCCCTCGATCAGCTCATCAATCTCGACCTCCAGGAAAAAAATCTCTCCGCCGCCGAACAGCGGGTGCAGGCGCAAATTGCCCGTGACC
>JAYVMJ010000020.1:0-11350 GCA_043759025.1 Verrucomicrobiota bacterium
ACGCCACCAGCATGAGCGCCACCACGACGGCGGCGGCGGTCAACGGATCGGCGGGCGTGACACCGGCGAGCTGGCTGGCGATGAGACGGCTCGCGGTCCAAGCGGCGGGAATTGCGATCGCGAGGCCGAGACCGCAGAGGACAAGGACCTCCTTGACGACAAGCCAGGCGACGCGGGTCGCGGGTGCTCCCAACGCCATGCGCAGACCGAGTTCGGGCGTGCGACGCGCGACGGTGTAGTTCAACACGCCGAACAAACCGACGCCGGCGAGCAGTGTCGCGAGCACGCCAAAAGTGGTCGCGAGCAACGCGATCACGCGCTCGGTGCCGAGCGAGCGGTCGCGCTGTTCATTCATCGTGCGCAGCGCGTGGATCGGCAGCGTCGGATCGATTGCGTGAACAGCGGTGCGGACGAGTGCGGCGACCTGGTCGGGCGGGAGGTTGCTGCGAACGTAACCGTTCATCCCGGAGACGGTGAAGAACTGCGAGTACGGCACGAAGACCTGCACAGGGCTGTCGCCGTGCACGGAATTGTAGTGCGTGTCCTCGACGACGCCGACGATTTCGGCGAGACGGAATCCTCCGTGTGGACTTGACAGCCAGGCATGTCGGCCGAGCGGTTCGACGCTGCCGAGAAAATGACGGACGAACGCGCGATTGACGATCACGACGGGCGGAGAATCGGTTTTATCCGAAGTGCGAAAATCACGACCCTGTCGAAAGCCGATGCGCAACGTGTGAAAATAATCCGGCGAGACAGCATTGCAGAAAATGTTCTGGTTTCCGTCGGCCGGAGGCGGCAGGCCGTCGACGGCTGTGCCCGAGCCCCACGAATCCGTGCCGCCGAGCAGACGCACGAGTCCGATCGCGGCGGAATCGACACCGGGCATCGCGGCCAATCGCTCCTGGACTTGTTGATAAATTTCCTCGGAGCGGGTTCGCGGATAACCGTTGAGCACCGCATCGAGGCCGAATGCGACCACCGAATCGGTTTTGAATCCGGGCGGGACGCGATAGAGATTTTGCAGCGAGCGCACGAAAAGTCCGCTGCCGAAAAGCAGCAGCACGGAGACGCTGACCTGCGCGACGACGAGCGCCTGCCGGAAATGCGCGCGCGGCATGGTGCGCGTCGACGCCTGCCGCAGCGAAGGTGCGAGGTCGCCGCGCGTGGCGAGCAACGCGGGCAGCAGGCCGGCGAGAATCGCAGCGATTGCGGTCACGGAAACGCTGACGAGGAGGATGCGGCCGTTGAGGTCGGTGGAGATGTTTGGCGGGCTGTCGGTCGTGACGGGGAGCAGCGGCGCGAGTGCGTTCGTCGCGAGCGGCGCGAGCCAGATGCCGGCGACGCCGCCGAGCACAGCGATGAGAAGGCTCTCGGTGAAAAGCTGGCGGACGAGGCGCGCACGCGATGCGCCGAGCGCGAGGCGCACGGCGATTTCACCGCGGCGCGCGATGCCGCGGCCGATGAAGAGGCTCGCGACGTTGACGCAGGTGAGCAGCAGGAGGAGCGCGCCCATGACGCTGAGCAACCGCAGCGGCGTGGACCAATCGGCCTGGAGAAACGATGTGCCGTGGGCGCCGCTGAGAACGTCGAGCGATGAGTGAAGAAATTTCTCCTTGTCGGTGTCGGCGAGCTGACCGTAAACGCCGGAGTCGATGGCGGACTGCATCCGCGAACGATAGAGCGGTTGGAGCGCAGCCTGCGCCTGCACGAGCGAAACGCCGGGCCTGAGCCGGCCGAAAACCTCGACCCAGCGCATCCCGGAATTTTCGAGGCCGACCCACGTCATCGAGGGAAACAGCGCGGCGGTCATCATCATCGGGACGCGGATCTGCGGATTGAAATCGAGATCGACGCCGGTGAAACCCTTCGCGCTGACGCCGACGACGGTGAGCGGCTGGCCGTTGAAGTGAATCGTCTGGCCGAGTACGGCGGGATCGCCGTCGAAGGCGCTCATCCAGTAATCGTAGCTCAGCACTGCGACGGGATGCGCGCCGGGCTGGCGGTCGTCGTCGGGCGTGAGCGTGCGGCCAAGCGCGGGGCCGATGCCGAGGACGTTGTAGAAGTTGCCCGAGACGAGTTCGACCGTGAGTCGCTGCGTTTCTCCGTGAGCGCGGACGTTCGCGAACAACCGGAAGTGACAGAGCAGGCCGTCGAACACCGGCGACGCTTGATCGCGCAACGCGCGATACATTGGATAAGCGAGGGCGTGCGGACCGGTCGAGGCGCTCGGGGCGGTTTTGCCAGGCGAAAGCAACGCGAGCGCTTCGGGGTGGCTGACGGGAAGCGGGCGCAGCACGACCGCATCGAGCAGGCTGAAAATTGCGGTGTTGGCGCCGATGCCGAGAGCGAACGTGAGAACAGCGACGGCGGCGAAGCCGGGGGATTTTGCAAACTGGCGAAGCGCGGAGCGGAGATTGGAAAGCATTGGATTCGAGGGATTGAAGGTTGAGCTTTGGAGAACGCGCCGGCGTCGTGCGAAAGTGCAGGGTCAGCTCGACGCGATATGGACGCCGCCGTTGACGGTTTCGGCTTCGAGCGAGGCGCGGCCGTCGCCAATTTTTCCGGAGAGACTGTGGCCATGACGCTTTTTGCCGGACTCGAGTGGGAAATCGCAATCGACGCCGCCGTTGACGGTCGAGCTGTGAAGTTCGAAGCCGGCGTCCTTCGGCAGCGTGACGTGAATCTGGCCGTTAACGGTTTTGCAGGAAATTTCCTGGCCGGAGGCGAGGGCGTTGAAGCTGGCGTGGATCGATCCGTTGACGGTTGCCAGTCGCGCTGCGCTGCCGAGATCCATGGTGTGAATGCTGCCGTTGACGGTGGAAGCTCGCACGGAGCCGCGAACGCCATCGACGGTCACGGTCGAGTTGACGGAGGCGATTTTTTCGAGGACGGCGGTGGCTGGGACGGTGAGCTTGAAGCGCACGGCGGCGCGGATGTTGTTGGCGAAGAAACCGCCGGGGCGTTTCGGGAGATGGACCTTGATCGTGGCCTCGGAGCCGGAGAGTTCGATTTTCAGGTCGATGAGTTTGAGTTCCTCGTCGGTCTTTGCGCTCTTTTCGCCCTCGATGAGGATTTCGTTTTTGTTCCAGGTGCGGATATCGACGTCACCATTGATGTTCTCGAGGGAGACGCGGCCGTTGGCGTCGAAAGCGCCGGTGCGGGTGAAGGTTTCCTTCGAGTCATAGTTGTCGGCGCGGGTGAGAGCGGCGATGGAAAACGCGAGGGCGGCAAGGGCGAAGAGGCGGAGTTTCATGGGAGTGGGGTTGACGAACGTGGTGGACAATGAGGCATGAACATTAACCCGGCAGGCGGAGAAAAGTTACTCGGCGCGGAGGGCGACCATCGGGTCGACTTTCGTGGCGCGACGGGCGGGAAGGTAACAGGCGAAGCCGGTCACGGCGGCGAGCAGGAGCGCGACAATGGCGAGCGCGAGCGGGTCGGTGGCCTTCACGTCAAAAAGAAACGCGGACAGGGAACTGGTGAAAAGCAACGTTCCAAAGATTCCCAGCGCGAGTCCGATCACGGCCAGACGTGCACCCTGACTAAAGACCAGTCGTAACACATCGCTGCGTTGTGCGCCGAGTGCCATGCGAATTCCGAACTCACTCGTGCGCTGGGTGACGGTGTACGCCATCACGCCGTAGAGACCGATGGTCGCAAGCAACAAGGCGGTGAAAGCAAAGATGCCAGCCATCAACGCGGGCGAGCGACGGGGCGCAAGGCTGTCGTCAATGCGCGCCGCCATCGTGCGAAGATCGGTCAGGGGAACATCGGAATCGATCTGGCGGATGATTTTTGTGAGCGTAAGCCCGAGGGATTTCGGCGGCAGAATCGTGCGCGCTACCAGATAATAGTTGCGGTCAAAGATTTGATTATACGGAAAATAAACCGAACCAGGAGGCGTGGCCTCCGTGAGGTCCGCCTGCTTAACCGCCCCAACCACCCCGACGACGGTGTAGGGTTGGTTGTTGTTGCTGAGATCGCCGCGATAAACCGATTTTCCAATGGCACCGCCTTCCGGCCAGTAGTTGCGCGCAAAATTTTCGTCCACGACGCAGACCAATGCCTTCCGTTCAGAATCAGACTGGATGAGATAACGCCCTTCGCGCAGTGGAATTCCCATCGCCGCAAAATAATCCCCGGCGACACCAAACATGCTGTGGATCATGATTTGTTCAGCGGCTTTGGGTTTATACCCCGGGATTGTCACTGGTCCGCTATTAATCGAGCCGCCGACCAATGGAACGGTCGAGATAACCCCGATCGCCGATACGCCTGGAATGGAGCGGCCCTTGACGGCGAGTTCGTTAAAAAAAGAAGCGAACGTTTCCAATGTATGATAGCCCTTCCACGTCAGCGTGAATTGCCCGGTAATGATGTGATCAGCGCTAAAGCCGGGAGACACGTCCATCGCTCGCTTGAGGCTGAGCCCAAGCAAACTCGCACCCGCGAGCAAGACGAAGGCCAGGGCGATTTGCGTGACAATAAATCCATGCCGCAGGCGTTGCGTGGCGCGACTCACGGTGCTGCCACGCGATTCAGATTGGAGGGCGACCGCGATTCGACTGCGGAAATTAAACCACACGATCGGCAACCCCAGGAGCACGCCGACCACCAATGAACCGGCCAACGCGACTAAACTGAGGCGAGTGTTGAAGGCAATTTGTGCGCCGAGGGGAAGTTGATCCGCCCCGAACGTGGCCAGCAAATCCACGCCAAAGGCGCCAACCAACAAACCAAGCGCAGTGCCAACGAACGTCAGCAGGATTGTTTCCGCCATGACTTCACGCACCACATGACCCTGGTTCGCGCCAAGCGCCTGACGAATCGCCAATTCGCGGGAGCGACCACTGGCGCGAATCAGCAACAGGTTGACCAGATTAACGCCGCCAATGAGCAGCAGGCAAAGGGCGCCGGCCTGCAACAGCAGCAGGATGGGTTTCACTGCCGCCACATAATCGGCATGCAGCGAAGCTACCACTGTGTAACAACCGGAATCCGCGACGACTTTCGCTTGGGGAAATTCGGGGGCGCGAGCCGCATCGTTGGCGGCGACTTGCGCGCGGACATCCGCCATCGTCGCGTGTGGCGCGATGCGCCCGACCAGAATGATGCCGACACTGTGACGTGCACCGACATTGCGTTCACCCTCCTCGGAGGAAAGCGGCATGTAAACGGGAGCTTGGAACGAGAGAAAACGAAAGTCCCGTGGCAGGACACCGACAATGGTTCTCGCCAGCCCGTCCGTGCGGATAGATTTTCCGAGGATCGCTGGATCAGAGTTATAGCGATCACGCCAGTATTCGAAGCTCAGCATCGCGACATGATCAGTTTGGTAAGTCATCTCTTCGTCGGTGAATGCCCGACCCATGAAAGGCTTGACCCCGAGAGTAGCGAAAAATTCCGGGGAGACCCGCCCGAGTTTTTCAATCGAGGTCGTGCCCGCTTCGCCAATCACCGAGGTGGCCTTGCTGATGGCCGCGAGTGAGGATAGGGCAGGAATTTGTCCGCGTCGCTCATAATAATTAGTGAGCGAGGCACCTTTGTTCGCACTCGGGAGCTTGGGGTAAGTGTAGTAAAGGGTGACGAGCTCATTCGCGTTTGGATAGGGCAGCGACTTGATGAGGATCGCATCGACCACGGCAAAGATCGTGAGATTGGCGCCGAGACAAATCGCCAGGGTCGCGAGTGCCGTGGCGGTAAACCCAGGAGTTTTTAGCAGAGCGCGAAAAGCGTGGCGAAAATTTGAGAACATGGTGGGCGATAATTAAAGTCTAAAAATCGAAAACGATTGGATGAAATAAAAGACGGTTGAGATAATTATTCCGCGCGCAGCGCGACCATCGGGTCGACTTTCGTGGCGCGACGGGCGGGGAGGTAACAGGCGAGAAGAGCGACCAGCACCAGCGTGCCGGAGGCCAGAAAAATCACGAGCGGCGGATTCGGGTCGAGACCAGGGGCAAGCGACCTGACCAACCGGCTCAGCGCAAACGCTCCGAGAAGTCCGATTCCGGTACCAATGAGGGTGAGTCGAAGGCCCTGTCCAATGACAAGGCGCAGCACCTCCTGCAGTTGAGCCCCCAAGGCAATGCGCAAGCCAATCTCACTCGTGCGCTGCACCACAAATCCGGCGAGCACTCCGTAGATTCCCAGACTGGCCAGCAATAGTCCGAGAACGGCAAAGCTGCCCAGCATTCTGCCGGCGATGGCGACATTGGAGAGCGTGCGTTCGACCGTCGCCGCAGCCGTGCCGGGTTCGTTCACCGGCAGATCCGCGTCCAATGTGGCTACGGTTGCGCGCAGGGTTTGAGCTGACACTACTCCGCGTAAAGCTATGGCAAAATAGGCCCGCGATCCTTGGGCGATGGGCAGATACGTTTGGAAGTTTGTATCGGGTTTCGTCGGATTGGCGGGAAATTGGACATCGTTGACGACTCCGATGACTTGCTGGTCATCGATGCGTTTGCCGAGCGGCGATTCACCAGGCCAGAGGGCGCGGGCCATCGTTTGGTTGATGACGACCACCGGAAGACTGCCAGCAGTGTCTGTTGGGGCGAAATCCCGGCCACTGACCAGTTGCATGTGCAAGGCGGCAAAATAGCCGGGAGTGACGCCGTTGACGAAGCGAATGGGCTCTTGTCCCTGCGGCCATTGGTGTCCGTCGGCCTTGAAATCCCCCGAGACGCTGAATCCCGTGACGGGCAGTGACCAAGCGAGTACTGCTTGCTGGACACCCGGAAGAGCCGCTAATTTTTGCTGCAGTCGTTCGCTGAATGCGCGTCGTGTCGCATCGTCGGGATATTTGTTTTGCGGCAAGCTGAGATAGCCGGTGGTGAGTCCTTCCACCTGCCACCCTGGATTTTGAAACGTCAGCTGGTGCAGGCCTCGCACGACCAGTCCTGCAGCTGAAAGTAGCATCAAGGCGAGAGCCACTTCGGCAACAATGAGTGCGTGTTGCAACCGGTGTTGCGAACGGCTGTCCGTTGTACGACTGGGCCCCAGCTTGAGCGCCGAATTTACATTGGCCCGGGATGCCAGCCAGGCGGGCAACAGTCCGGTGGTGAGACCGGCCAGTAACGATGCGGCCAAAGCGAATCCAAAAACACGGAAGTTCAGCGTGAGCGCGAGCAGGTTTTCATCGCCGATGACAATCTGCCGGCTCAGGAAATCGTTACCCCAGCTGGCTGCAATCAGGCCAAATCCGCCACCGAGGATGGCGAGCAAAATACTTTCGGTGAGTAATTGCCGCAATAAACGCCGGCGCGAGGCACCGAGCGCCCCGCGGATGGCCAGTTCGTGGGTGCGCCGCGCAATGCGGGCGAATTGCAGGTTGGCGATATTCGCACAGGCGATGAGCAGAACGCAGCCGGCGAGCGCCATGGTCAGCCAGATCATCGCGCGGCCCCGTGGGTCGATACTCTCGGCCAATGGTACGATCCGCAGGCCGATTCCTGAGTTCGTATCTGGATGATCGTGGGCCTGACTCGCAGCGATGACATCCATCGCCGTCTGGGCTTGGGCGGGCGAGATCCCCGGTTTGAGGAGAGCGAAGGATTTCAAGTAGTTCCCCCAACGATCCTGTCGCTGTCCATCGGTAAAGGCGATGGGCTGCCAGAGATCCACCGGCCCAAAAAGAAGCGTATCATTGAATCGTGCCGGCATGATTCCGATAACAACAACCGGTTGGCCCTCGAGTCTTACGGTGCGTCCGATAACGGAAGCATCGCCGCCGAACCGCCGCAACCAGAAGTCGTGGCTGAGGACGGCGACCTGGTCTTTTCCGGGATGATCTTCCTCCGGGGTGAAAGCACGGCCCAGTGCGGGGGAAACGCCCAATTGCGCGAACAGTTCGGCGGAAGCGAACATGCCGTGGACGCGTTCGGCGGATTGTCCGGGTTCGGCAAGACTGAGCGGCTTGCTCACTAGGGCCGCCATGCTTTCGAAGACGTTATTATTTTCGCGCTGCTCGATAAAATTTGCGGGCGAGTGCGGCCAGCGTTGCGAATGGGGCGAGGTGCGGAATACCTGGACCAGGCGATCGGCGTGGGGATACGGCAACTGGCGCATCAGCAGGGCCTGCAATGCCGTGAACATCGAGGTGTTCAGCCCGATGCCGAGTGCGAGGGTCAGAATGGCGATGAGGGTGAAGCTAGGAGATTTTCGCAGTTGGCGCAGCGCGAATTTAAAATCGGAGATCATGGGAAAAATGAAATGAACGGGTTCAGGGTGATTGCCGTGGCGTGATTTTAAGGGCGGGAAAATTCCGGGGTGGTTCCGGAAGCGGACGAGTCCGAGCCGTCGCCGAACGTGAGGTTCATGGAATGCATCAGGGGCATTGGTGTGAAACGTTACAGGTTGTGGGAAGGGACTACTCCGCCCTCAGCGCGACCATCGGGTCGACTTTCGTGGCGCGGCGGGCGGGGAGCAGGCAGGCGAGGGTGGCGATGGCGGTGAGCAACGCGGCAATCGCAATGAACGTGAGCGGGTCGTAGGCGCTAACGCCGAAAAGCAGGCCTTGCAGCATGCGGGCGAACACCAGTGATCCGCCGAGTCCGACAATCACGCCGATGGCGACCAGCTTGAGTCCGTCGCGCAGGATCATTTGCAAAATATCCTGGCGTTGCGCGCCGATGGCCATGCGGATGCCGATCTCCTGTTGCCGCTGGGTGACGGCGAAAGCCATGACGCCATAGAGTCCAATCGCGGCGAGCACCAGCGCCAGGCTGGAGAAGAAACCGAGCAGGCGAGTGATGAGACGGCGCGGACCGACGGCGTTGTCAACCAGCTGGTCAAGTTCGTAATATTCTCCATTGGGCAGATCGGGGTCGTGGGCGACGAGAGCGGCGTGAACCTCCGGCACAAGCGCCGCAGCCGGCCGCGCGCTGCGGACGACCATTTCCAGCGCGCTTACGTCGCTGCCCTGACGAAAATTTAAATACAACTCGGGGCCACCGCTGTGCTCGAGCGAACTTTGGCGGACATCGGCGACGATGCCGATGATCGTCGCACCATTACCAACGCTGATCTTCTGCCCGAGCGGATCGCGGCCATCGGGGAAGGCCATCTTGGCAAGACTTTCATTGATGATAATCGTTTGATCGCGTCCGACAGGGTCGCGCTCGTCGAAATAGCGGCCGGCGAGAAGTGGGATCTGCATCGTCTGCAGGTAGTGC
Organism: Verrucomicrobiota bacterium; assembly: GCA_043759025.1. Taxonomy (GTDB): domain Bacteria; phylum Verrucomicrobiota; class Verrucomicrobiia; order Opitutales; family Opitutaceae; genus Lacunisphaera. The sequence goes on from JAYVMJ010000020.1 coordinate 9,177, forward strand.
GGGTCCACAATGCGGGGGAACGCGATGGGGTACTTGCCGTCCGGGTATTGAACTCCGATGGCACCGGCGCCCCACGTGCGATTGCGGCTGAGCGGGAGACAATCACTGAGTCCGACGGACTCCACACCGGGCAGCCCGGCGACGCGGGCCACGAGGCGGTCGTAATAGGCATTGGATTCAGCAGGACTGGCGAACGAGTGTGGCGGGTCCACGCGCCACGAGATCGCATGTTTCGGCTGAAAACCCAAGTTGACTTGAAGCAGGGCGTTAAAACTTCGAACGAGAAGACCTGCACCGACGAGGAGAATACAGGCCAGCGCAATTTCCGAGACGATCAGTGTGTTTCGGGCCCGCGAGGAAGTGCGCCCGGCGCTGCGTTGATGGGTGGCATTTTGGAGGGTTTGACTGCGCTGACCACTCGACAAATACAAGGCGGGCAACAGGCCGCAGGCGATGCCGGCGAGCGTCGTCAAGCCGATCGTAACGGCGAGGGCGACGCGATCCACGGAGGCGTTTTGCAGGAGCGGTACGCCGAAAGTTTGGAGCTGCGTGAGCAGATCGGTGCCCCACATGGCAAGAGGTACTCCGATTGTGGCCCCGGCAAAGGCCAGCAGAAGACTCTCGGTCAAGGCTTGCTGGATCAAGTGGCGACGCCTCGCGCCCAGCGCCACGCGCACGGTGAATTCCTGACGCCGGACATTCATGCGAGCGAGGAGGAGGTTGGATAGATTGACGCAGGCGATGGCCAACACGCAGGCAACCGCGCTGGCGAGAATGATGAATGCGCCGCGAAACCCTCCGCGTACCGCTGTATCAAGTGGGGAAACGATCGCGCCGAAGTCGCCCCCGTTGCGAATCGTGGAGGTGCGGAGTTGCGCGCTGATCACTGTGAGTTCGGCTTGGGCGCGCTCGACGGTGACGCCGGTCTTAAGCCGGCCGATGCCGAAGACGGTGTTGCCCCAGTTGGCAGTTTCAGGCGCGAGTGGAAATGGCGTTAAGACGTCGACGGTGTTGCCTGGTGTGAAGATCGAGGAGAAGTCGAAGCTGCGCGGGAGGATGCCGACGATGACGGTCGGCGTGTTGTTGAGCGTGAGGGTGCGACCGACGACGGATGGATCGCTGGCGAAACGACGTCGCCAGAAGCTATAGCTGAGGATGACGGCACCGGGTTTCGGGTTCACGCCGTCAGCGCCGAGCCATTTACACTCGTCCGCGGTAAAATTGCGGCCTTGCAGTGGAGTAACGCCGAGGGTGGTCAGAAAATTATCCGACACGCCGACGCCGCGGAGCCGTTCGGGATTGCCGTCACCGGAAAGCGTAAGTCGGCCGTAATCGGAAAAGGCAAAGTAGGCGCTGAGACTTTCAAAACTTTTGTTTTGCTCGCGCCAGCCGTTGAAAACGTCGGCACGGGAGGTGCGACCAGAGAGTCCGCCGCCGAAGATGTTTTCGATCCACACGAGCTGGTTGGGTTCGCGGACTGGAAGCGGTTTGAGGATGACCGCGTTGACAATGCTGAACATCGCGGTGCAGGCACCGATGCCCAAGGCGAGAGTCAGAATTGCGGTCGCAGCGAACGCGGGTGATTTTATGAGCTGACGAAAGGCGTAACGAAGATTGTTCATGGCAGAAAGTAGCGGGTAGTGAGTAGGTGAAAAGTGTGGTGCGCGCGTCGGGTGTGGTGCGCGCGTCGGGTGCGGTGGAGAGAGGTTTGGTGTTTGTTTGGTTGCTCACTACTCGATGCTCGCTACTTCTTCCGGGGTTATTCGGCGCGCAGCGCGACCATGGGGTCCACTGTCGTCGCGCGGCGGGCGGGGATGAATGTCGCGAGGAGCACGACCACCATCATGGTCACCGCAGTTGCGGCCAACACACCGGCATCCACCGCGCCGACGCCGAAGAGGACGCTTTGCATGGCCCGGCCGGCGGCCCATGAACCGAGGATTCCGAGAATAACGCCGATGCCCAGCAGTTTGGCGCCCATAGCCAGGAAATGACCGAGCACTTGTTGCGGCAGAGCACCGAGGGCCATCCGCACGCCAATCTCACGGCGGCGCTGGCTGACGGCGTAGGCGAGCACGCCGTAGGTGCCGACAGCGGCCAGCAACAACGCCACCACGGCGAAGGCTCCGGCTAGGACGGCAGGTGAGCGCCGGGAAACAAGACTGTCGTCGACC
>JAYVMJ010000021.1:0-3161 GCA_043759025.1 Verrucomicrobiota bacterium
TTGAAGGATGTGGTGTATCTGCGCGTTTATGTGGCGCCGGATCTGGAAAAGGACGGCAAACCGGACTTCGCGGGTTGGTTCAAGGCCTACCGACTCTTCTTCGACAACGAGCGGAATCCGATGAAAGCCGCGCGAACCACGGTAGGCGTTTCCGCGTTGGTGAATTCCGACTGGCTGATTGAAATCGAGGCCGTCGCCGTTTATCCTGCCGGCAAATAATCTGTGCCGCTCTTTCCCCCTCCCATGCAAATCAAGGCGCCCGGTAACGAGATCAACTACCTGCTGCAGCAAACCCGGGTGCATCATATGCAACTGAGCAGCATGGCCGATTTAAAGGCCAACATGCTGCTCACGATGTCCTCGATCGTCATCACCCTCGCGGTGCCACGCGTGTTGGTGGAGGGAAAACTGCAATGGCCCTTGGTGATGCTGATCGTGTTCAGCCTGATTACTATCATGCTCGCGGCGTATGCGGTGATGCCGAAATTGCCTTTCTGGTCGGGCAAAAAAACCGGTGCGCCGGATGCGAAAAATCCCCGTTTCAACCTGCTTTTCTTTGGCGATTTCAGTGGCATGAGCTATCCGGATTTCGTCACGGAGATGGAATCCGCAATGAACGAACCGTCGCGCGTTTATGAATTACAGGTGCGGGAGATCTACATTCTCGGCAATTTTCTCGCGCACACGAAGTATCGTTATCTGCGCCTCGCGTATATCACCTTCATTTGCGGACTCCTCGCCAGCGTGATTGCGCTCGTAGGCGCGAACGTGCACTGAGGATCAGTTGGTGATGGGAGGTGCGAATGCGGCGAAGCCGTCGCGATGTAGCACAGGCCGGTGCGTTTTGAGGCCGTCGATCTCAACAAGCAGGGACGCCCGTCGCCGCGAATAACGATCATCGGGCGCTTGCTCTCCCTATTCCACCAAGATCAATGAGTTGAACGCATGGCGGCCCAAACCGGAGTTCCTCGGTTGGTAAAACTGACGACTGAGTCGTTACGGGCTGCAATTTGACGGCACCAAGAAGTTGAAGTAAGGTCTGAGGTAGAATTCCTCTCTCGCATGAAAACCAGCCTCTTTTTTCCTGCCTTAGTACTCGCGGTTGGAATGACCGCCGGTGTTTCGGCTTCCGCCAGCGATATTGTTAAGCCATCGCGCGCTCCGGTCGTTGCGGATACCTCTGAGCAAAATACGGTTGATGAGCCCGCCGTCATCGACCACGTCGTCTATCTCGCCAGATTGCCGTCGCCCGATGAATTGATGAAGGGCGCCGAATTGAAAGGCACGCCGATCGTGCGCATGGATCAGACCGCCGACAAAATCATCGTGGTCTATCAATACGCCGGTGGTCGCACGGTGACTTTCGCCTATACGCTGCTCGCTTCTGCGGCTTCGTCGCGGATGCAACCGCAGCCCCAAGCGGGGAGCGCGCCGGTAACCTCCAGCAGCAATTACCAAGTGGTGACACCGACCTACGTTTCTCCGCCTCCGACGGTTGTGTATACGGATCCTGACGTCTATTATGCGCCCAGCGTCCGCTACTACGATCCTGCGTGGGATTTCTGGACGCCGCTCGCGGTTGGGATTGGCTTGGGTTGGGGATTTGGCGGACACAGCTACTACCATGGCGGCTATCACGGGGGTGGAGGTTACCACGGGGGTGGCGGTTGGCACGGCGGTCACCGCTGATCTGAATTTTAACGGAGCCACCGGCGACCCCGCCGTGGCTTTTTTCGTTTAGCGCGGCGAGATCGCCACGCCGCCAGTGACCGCCTTTGCGACATCGAAAGGTTTCAGCTCGTGAAACCGCAGAAGGGTTAACCGCTAATGGTTTCGCTTAATGCAGACGCGAAACTTCGAAATCACCTTCGACTAATCGTCTTCGGCTTTTGATCCCGAGGAGTCCGCTGATCGCGGACGGGATTGCGGATATTTTCCGAACACTTCGCGATCTCTGCGCTGCTCCGGGTTTAATTCCGTCAGTTTTAGTTCGAGTCCTCGTGACACAGCCAGGGTGATGTTGCGGAAATCCCGCGCGAAGCGCGGTTTCCATTGTCGCTCCAAACTCCGTCTTGTTTTTCCTTCGCCTCCCTAGGCGTTTGTGATTCATACAGCCGCATCCCTTGGCATGCCGCCGTTCATCAATTTTTCCGCCTACAAGTTCACGCCTTTCGAAGTGGAGGAGCTGCCTGCATTGAAGGAGCGACTGCTGGCCTTTACGAAGGCGCGCGCGCTTCGGGGCACGATCTTGCTCAGTCCCGAAGGCATTAATTTTTTTGTCGCCGGACCGCGGGCCGCGATGGACGAACTGCTCGCGGAGTTGCGCACGGTTCGTGGTTTGGCGGACTTGCAACCAAAGGAAAGCGAGAGCGACGAACAGCCCTTCAACCGGATGCTCGTTAAAATTAAAAAGGAAATCATCGCGTTTGGCGTCGACGGGATCGATCCCGCCCGCCGGCCATCGGCGAAACTCCCGGCCCGGCAGTTGAAACAATGGCTCGATGAAGGCCGCGCGGTGACGCTGCTCGACACGCGCAACGACTATGAAGTTCGGATGGGCACGTTTCGAGGAGCCGTGGGAGCGGGCATCGATCACTTCCGTGATTTTCCCGCGTCGGTCGCAAAGCTGCCCGCCGAACTGAAAGAGCAAGCCGTTGTGATGTTTTGCACCGGCGGCATCCGGTGCGAGAAAGCCGGACCGTTCATGGAGAAGGTCGGGTTTAAAAACGTTTTTCAGCTCGATGGCGGCATCCTGAAATATTTCGAGGAATGCGGCGGCGCGCATTACGAGGGCGAATGTTTCGTGTTCGACCGCCGCGTCGGCGTCGACCCTGAGCTGCAGGAAACGAATTCCAAATTGTGCTTCAATTGCCAGATGCCCCTCACCGAAGCCGAGCAACGCCACCCGCATTACGTGGCCGACATCTCCTGCCCGCATTGCATCAACGGCAAACGCGCGAAGTCGTCGCACTGGGTTTGACGCGACCCCAAACCCCAAGGCCTGACTCTCGTTCCCTCGATGGAGCACTTGGAAATATTCCGGAGCCGTTCGGCGGAATTGGAGCAAACTCTCGGTTTTGCTCTCGACTGGGATGCTCGGCCGGATGCGAAATTTTCCTTTGCGGGAACATACCTGACCTGCGATCCCGACAACCGGGCGT
>JAYVMJ010000022.1:0-5022 GCA_043759025.1 Verrucomicrobiota bacterium
CCGTAACCGACCTCCCATCCGGTATACCTATGCGCAGGAGATCAACGATTGGATCGCCGATAATCCCGATTCTGCGCTGAAACTGGCGGTGCCGACCGAGAATACGCTCACGACTCTGATCCGCGGCGAGAACCGGTTGAACAATATCTGGACGCTCGGGACTACTGCGGACTATTCCCGGATTACCCGCTCCGACATGAAGGAGGGCCGTTTCTTCAGCGATTTTGAGGCGCAGTCCGGCAGCAATGTCGCGGTCGTCGGCTTCGACGTCGCGGATGCGTTGTTTCCCAGCGAATCAGCTGTGGGGAAAACCATTCAGATTCGCGATCAGAACTTTAAGATTCTCGGCGTCATGGCGCGGCAGGGGAGTTTTCTCGGGCTTTTCAGTTGGGATTCGATGTTGGCGATGCCCATCACGACCTATCGTCGCTATTATCGCGTCGACGATAACGGCGAAATTCGGGTGCAGGTGGACAGCACGCGGATGCAGGATGCCCGCGACGAATTGACCGGTTTGATGCGTCGGATTCGACAACTCGACCCGGAACAGAAGGATGATTTTTCCATCAACGAGCAGGGGACGATTCGCGCGCAACTTGATCCCATCGAGAACGGGATTGCGCTGGCCGGACTGTTTATCACCGGGCTCGCGCTGTTTGTGGGCGCGATCGGCATCATGAATATCACTTACGTGAGCGTAAAGGAGCGGACAAAGGAGATCGGAACGCGCAAGGCACTCGGCGCGCGCCGGCGGACGATACTGCTGCAATTCCTCATCGAAGCGGTGACCATTTGTTTCATTGGCGGAGTGGTGGGCCTTATTTCCGCCCGGGTACTTACGGGGGTCATTGCTATCCTTGCGCCGAAATTCCCTTTGGTCTTCTCGGTCGAGCTGGTGCTCACCGGTCTGGCCATTTCCGTTTTAACCGGCGTGGTGAGCGGCTTTGCCCCGGCGTTGTCGGCGAGTAAACTCGATCCGGTCGTCGCGCTGCGTTACGAATGAATATCGTTGAAACGCTGCGTCTCGCGCTTTCCTCGCTTTCAGCGAACAAACTGCGCTCTGCCCTCACGATGCTCGGCATTGCCGTCGGCGTATTTTCCGTGATTGGGGTCATGACGGTCATCACCGGCTTGCGTGGTTCGATTGAGACCGGACTCAATGTACTTGGGGCGAATAGTTTTCAGATCGTCAAATACCCGAGGATCGATTTCAGTGGTGCACGGCAGAGATTTGCCAATCGGCGGGATATCACCTACGCCGAGGCGGCCCGGTTCAAAGAGCTGATGGTCGGAAGGGCTGACGTTAGTTTGCAAATGAGTCGTGGCAGTCGGCGGGCGAAATACGGGGACCAAACGACCAATCCAAACGTTAACATATTTGGCTCGGACGAGAATTTTCTCGCGAGTAGCAATTATGAAATCGCCCAAGGACGCAATCTCGGTCCGGAGGATGTCGAATTTGGCCGGGCCGTTGTGGTCATCGGAACGGACATCGTTGACCGGCTGTTTCAGAACCAAAGTCCATTGGGTAAGTCGGTGCGGATCGATGGGCAGAACTATATCATCGTTGGGGTCACCGCCTCCAAGGGATCAACCTTTGGGCGGAGCCAGGACAGCAATGCGGTGACCACGATCACAAAATACCTCGCGACCTATGGACAGGCCGGACGCTCGATTGGGGTCAATGTGCAGGCACCGGATCAGGCGGTGCTCGCGGCGACGCAGGATACCTCGGTTGGGGTGATGAGGTTGGTGCGGGGACTTGCGCCGGAGGATCCGAACGACTTCGAGATTTTTTCCAACGAAACGTTGATTGAAACGTTTAACAATATCACGGGCATGGTGGCGGTGGGAGCATTCGTCATCAGCGCCATCGCGCTGGTCGCTTCGGGCGTCGGGATCATGAACATCATGCTGGTGAGCGTGACCGAGCGGACGAAGGAGATCGGCGTCAGGAAAAGCATCGGCGCCAGGAAGAGAAATATTCTGACGCAGTTTCTCATCGAGGCCATTGTGTTGTCGATGGTTGGCGGCTTGGCCGGAGTGATCACCGGGGTCATCGCCGGGAATGTCGGTGCCACCATGATGCATGCATCGATTGTGTTCCCTTGGGGGTGGGCAATCGGTGGATTGAGCGTCTGCTCGATTATCGGGATTACGTTCGGGTTTTATCCCGCGTGGAAAGCCGCGTCGCTCGATCCGATCGAGGCGCTGCGGTACGAGTGAGCGGGGCGGGGATTGCTGAAGGATTTTCAGTTTGATTTGTGCCTGGTAAATAAACCTTCGAAAAATTTCAGCGTCCGATCCGCAGAAGGGGTAACCACTAATGGTTTCGCTGAATGGCAGACGCGAAACCTACAAAGTCTCCTCCGACTGATCGTCTCCGGTTTTTGATGCGGGGGCGTCCGCTGATCGCGGACGAGAGCATGAATGAGAAGGGCGGCGGCGTTATTCTGCTCCCGTTTCGACAACCTCAAGGTTCATTGCCTCTCGCAGGACTACGATCCCCGGGGTTTGTCGTCGCACTGTCGTGCGAGGCAAATACGTCACCGCAGTCTACATAACTATCCGTGCTCATCCGTGGTCTCTGCGTGCTTCGCGTTCTCCGCGTTCTCCGCGTTTAATTTCGTCGGTTCGTTTCTCCGTCCTTTGCTCCCTGAGGTAAATCCTTCCTTACACTGATGCGTGATGAGGGGGACCTACAGCAGTTGCGCGACGAGCACGCAACCTACGATCAGATCAGAATGAGTAGTGGGGAGGCCAACGCGAGCACCGGCCCTGCGGCATGCGACGTAAGTTATTTCCCAGACACAGCCGAGCCTGACGCTCGAATTGATTTGGAGCGTGGGCGACCCCGCCCACGCGATGGGGACGGCAGCGAGGTCGCCGCCGCTCCAGGCTGAAGTGGTCCGCGCCGAATTGGTTCGGTTGGGATTGAATTTGTGGGAGACAGGCTCTTCGGAGAAGCCCTTACAGGAAAATTCGGACGATGGGCGATTAACCGCGAATCTGCCCGGAGCCTCGGACGATGTATTTGTAGGAGGTCAGCTCCTCCAATCCCATCGGGCCGCGAGCGTGCAACTTGTCCGTGCTGATGCCAATCTCCGCGCCGAAACCGAATTCATAACCGTCGTTGAAGCGCGTCGATGCATTCCAGAGCACGACCGCGCTGTCCACGCCGGCGAGGAATTGTTCAGCGGTGGCGGTGTCTCCGGTCACAATCGTGTCCGTGTGGTGTGAGCTGTGCGTCTCGATGTGTTCGATCGCGGCCGCGCAATCATCGACCACTTTGATGGCGAGCGTCAGCGCGAGAAATTCCGTGCGGAAATCATCATTGGTCGCGGGTGTTGCGTCGATGCCCGCTTGAGTCAGGAGCGCGAGCGCGGTGGGATCGGCGCGTAATTGCACGCTGCGTTCAGTGAGCGCCTTGCCCGTCTGGGCGAGAAATGCCGGCGCAATTTCCCGGTGGACGAGCAGCGTTTCGATGGCGTTGCAAACCCCGGGCCGCGAAATTTTCGCGTTGATCGCGATGCTTTCGGCCATGGCCAAATCGGCGGCACGATCCACGTACAGCGCACAAATTCCGTCGTAGTGTTTGATGACGGGAATGCGCGCATGCTTCATCACCGTTTCGATCAAGCCCCGGCCGCCGCGGGGGATCAGCAAATCGATTACGCCAGCCGCTTCACCGAGCAGGCGGACCATGTCGCGATCCGTGACGGGTACGAGTTGAACGGCCGCGGCGGGAAGGCCGGCGCTGAGGAGCCCACGCGAGAGGGCGGAGGCGATCGCCTGGTTGGAACGCAATGCCTCGGAGCCGCCGCGCAGAATCACGGCGTTGCCACTCTTTAAGCAAAGTCCGGCGGCGTCGCAGGTGACATTGGGGCGCGATTCGTAGATGAAGCCAATGACTCCGATTGGCACCCGAACTTTGGCAAAACGAAGGCCATTGGGTTGCGTCCATTCCCGCAAAGTTTGGCCGAGGGGGTGAGGCAGCAGCGCGACTTGGCGCAAGCCCTCGGCGCAGGCGGCCAGGCGCTTCGGATCAAGGGTCAGGCGATCAACCAGCGCGGGCGTTTGGTTGGCGGCCCGGGCGGCCGCGACATCGGCGGCATTGGCGTTGAGAATTTGATTCTGCGCCGCGAGCAACTCGGACGCCATGGCGTTGAGCGCAGCGTCGATGCGCGCCGGAGGAGTGCCGGCGAGCGCGCGAGCGGCGACGCGGGCTTGTAGCCCCAGTTGGGCGACGAGTTGGGCGAGATCGGCCATGGCAGATCAGCGGGTGGGAAAGTGTGTGCCGACCCGCTGGCCGGCCACAATGGCCTTGAGCAGGCCGGGTTTGCGACCACTCGCGATGTTGACGGGGATGCCAGCGTTGACCGCGAGTTGCACCGCTTGAAGTTTGGTCACCATGCCACCAGTCGATACGCGCCCTTTGTCGGATCGGACCAATGAGCCAACGCTGCCCACGTCGCGGACCAACGACACCACATTGCCGTCAGCGTCTTGCAAGCCATCCACGCTCGTGAGAATAATGAGGCGGTCGGCTTCGACGAGGACAGCCACTTCCGCGGACAGGCGATCATTGTCGCCAAAATTCAATTCCTCGACCGCGACGGAATCGTTTTCATTGATGATCGGCACCACGTTGTGGCGAGAGAGCAGGTGAAGCAGCGTACTCCGTGCGTTGCGATGACGCGTGCGGCTGTCGAGATCGCTATGCGTGAGCAGTAGCTGCGCGACCCCAAGTTTCTGGCGCCCAAATGCACTGGCGTAGGCGTGCATCAGCTGTGACTGGCCGACGGCGGCGCAGGCTTGTTTCGCGGCGAGTTCCTTTGGACGGGCGGTGAAACCAAGTGTGGCCAGACCGGCCGCGACGGCGCCGCTGGAAACGATGATGCATTCATGGCCGGCGCGCACTAAGGCGCCGACTTCATTGGCGAGGCGTGAGATTTGGCGCCGGCTCAAGCCGATGCCGTGCTCCGTCGACAGGATGCCGGAACCGAACTTGAGAACGATGCG
>JAYVMJ010000023.1:0-4965 GCA_043759025.1 Verrucomicrobiota bacterium
GGGTTTTGTTCCAAGCAAGCCGGGGTTCGGGCACCGCTGCCGGCGTATCCGGCGGGCTGACGCCGTAGTCGGAATGCAGCGCGCGCCGGATAAAAGGAAACAGCAGCCAACCAATGAGCGCGCCGCCATCCAATCCTGTGCCGTAAATCATTATTTCCCATCCTTCCCGATCGGTTGAGCTGTTGATGGTGGTCCCCAGCCACATCCGGAAAACTGATTGAAGGACAAAGCCACCGGCAAAGAGCACGAGGAAATAAAGGGCGAATTCGGCGACGGTCACATTCCAAAAAGGCAGTTTGTTGGTGCTACCCCAGCGCGTTCGAAACTCGGGCTTGAACGCCAGCAATCCCGCCAGCCAAACCCCGACCAGCAATAAACTGATCTCGAAAACGGTGAGGATTTGCTGCGTGAGACCGGTAGGCATGAAGACTGCGGAGTCTTGGCCGTCCCAAGAGCAAAACCAATCAGAATTACAAAGTCAGCAGATGGATTTGGGAAGGCTCAGACCTCCTGACCTCAGCCCGTGCGACGCGGGTGAGAGAGGAAACGAACTGAGCCTGAAACAGAAATTGTCTCGCGAAGGACGGGAAGGTGACGAAGGCCATTTTGCCCGGATTCCTTCGCTCCCTTTCCATCCTGCGCGAGACCTCCTTCAGTCCGGTTTTCCTGGGCCGGAGAAAAATATTCCTGATACCACTCCCGGGAATTTTAGCCGGCACTCGAATGACTTACGGCACAATCCAGCGAATGGGGGACCGGAAAACAGCCTGCCCAAACAAACGAATTTAACGCGGAGGACGCGGAGTGAAATCACGTCAAGCTCCGCGCTCTCCGCGCCCTTCGCGTTAAATTCGTTTTATCCCGGTTCGCGGCGGAGTTGAGCTCACTCTAATTCCTCGGGATCAGGATGTCTGAGGCTTACTGCAAATGCTGGCGATGCGCCGCGACTCCGATCAATGCCTGAGTAATTTCCGCGAGCGTCATCACAAAAGGGGTTTGCGTCGCCGCGATCGCCGCCCTCGGCATCCATGGGCCTTCTGATACTTTCGGATCCTGGACGAAAACGGTGCCGCCGTATTCCTTGACCCGCTGCGCGCCCCGCGCGCCGTCGGAACCGGAACCCGTGAGGACCAACCGCGACCACATTCTGCCGCTGCCACTCGGCCGCAGATTCAAATAGCACGTCCACCGAGGGCCGCGCAAAGTTCACGGCCTCGTCGGTCGAGAGCGCAAAACAACTGTTGTCGATCAGCAGGTGATAGTCCGCCGGGCACAAATAAACCTGCCCGGCTTTGATCGGCTCCTTGTCCTCCGCTTCCGCCACCGGCAGGAGACAGTTCCGTTGCACCACGGGAACGAGCAGGTCGTTGCTCTCGCGATGGCGGTGCAGGACGACGGCGATCGGCAGGTCGAAATCCGCCGGCAAATGGGTCAGGATTTCGCGCAACGCGTCGCAGCCGCCAAGTGATCCGCCGATGACGATCATTTGATTTTGCGAAAGAGTCGTTCCCGCCCGCTGAGCGCCTCGTCGGCCTGAGCCTGAGCGGTGAAACGCACGGCTTCACTCCGGCCCAAGCCGAGATAGCCGTACGTCACGAGGCTGTCGTAAAATAATTTGTGCACGCGCTCCTGTAACTCGCGCCGGAAATAAATCATGACAGTGCTGCAGAGGATCACTTGGAATTCATTGAACGAGGAATCCGACACGAGATTGTGCGTTCCGAAAACAACGTTGTCGCGCAGGTGACGGCGGAAAATCACCGATTCGGTGTCCGCTGTGAAATAATCCGAAAACGGCACCTTGCCGCCGGCGGCCTGATAGTTCGAGGAATACTCCTGCGTCGCGGCGAGCGGGAAGACTCCCGCGCGTGCGCGATCCAGCACGGTGTCGCTCAAGTCGGTGGCGTAAATCCGCGAGCGTTCCGCGAGTCCTTCTTCGTGGAGGAGAATCGAGAGCGCGTAAACCTCCTCACCGGTCGAACAACCCGCGACCCACAGGCGGATGAATGGGTAGGTGCGCAACACCGGCACCACTGTTTCGCGAAAAATCCGGAAGAACGCCGGATCGCGAAACATCGCGGTCGTGTGAACGGTGAGGACGCGAATGAGAGCGAGCAGCAGCTTGTCGTCACTTTTCAGCCGTTGATGCAGCGCGGTGATATTTTTCGCTCCAGCATCGGAAACCGCGCGCGCAACTCGTCGACGCAGCGACGAATACGCATAGCCCGAAAATCCATGCCCGCCCGGTCATGCACGGTCTCCAGCAGCAGACGCCGGTCCCCCAAATCGTCCGGAGGAACGTCGCGATGAACTGTGGTTTCGGATGGCGGCATGGCGTGGCGAATCGGTGACTCACCGATAGAGCCAGACACGCAGCAGCGAGATTAGTTTTTCAGTACCGACCGGTTTCGTAATATAGTCCGACGCACCAGATTCGATCGAACGTTCGCGGTCACCTTTCATCGCTTTTGCGGTCACAGCAATAATCGGCGGCTTCGCGAAACGGCTGTCGCGCCGCAGACGCCGGGTCGCCTCGTTTCCATCCATCTCGGGCATCATGACGTCCATGAGTTCGACGTCGCAATCGGTGTTGGCTTCCAGCATCTCGATCGCCGCTTTGCCGCTTTCGGCAAATTTCACGATCATGCCGTAACCTTCGAGCGCGGCGGTTAGCGCGAAAGTATTTCGCACGTCATCATCGACGATCAGCACTCGTCGCCCAGTGAGAACGGCGTCCTGTTTGCGGACCTGTTCGAGCATGCGGCGTTTCGCCTCGGGCAGGCGGGATTGCGCGCGATGCAGGAACAACGCGGTTTCGTCGAGCAGTCGCTCCGGTGAACGCGCATCCTTCACGATGATCGATTCGGAAAGCGAGCGGAGTTCGGTCCCAGTCGGACGACACTCGCGATCCTGCTTAAATCCCGGCACTATGATGTTTCGCTCGCGAGGTCGGTGGCGGCGGCGCGCTCGCTTATCGCAAGTGAACGGTTCGACTTTTTGATTTCGGACATCGGTTTACCCGATGGAAATGGTTTCGAATTGATGCGGGAAATGAAATCGACCGGGGACGTCCGCAGTATCGCTTTGACTGGATACGGCATGGAAGAGGATATGGATCGGACTCGTGATGCGGGGTTTATGGTCCATCTAACGAAACCCATCGTCGCCGAGTCGCTGGACCAAGCGCTCGCGCAACTTCAGCGATAGGCGAGGGCGCGGCTTTATTGAGCAGCTTAAGTTTTTCGCAAAATCCAGTTGACTAGACTAAATAGTCAACTATTCGTTCTAGCCATGGGAAGAACATCAGACGCAGACGAAAGGCTGAAAGACGCCGCGTTGGCCCTCATTTGGGAGGAGAGCTATGGCTCCGTCACGATCGATGATATCTGCACCCGGGCCGACGTGAAAAAGGGGAGTTTCTATTATTTCTTCAATTCCAAGGCCGAACTCGCCGTCGCCGCGCTCGAGAAACTGTGGGCGACCCAATGGAAACCCAGACTTGATTCCACCTTCTCGTCCTCCGTCGAACCGCTGACGAGGCTCACGACTTACCTGACGAATTTCTACACTTCGCAGGTAGAAACCAAGGCACGGGTGGGGCGGGTTCTGGGCTGTCCCGCCTGTTCCATTGGATCCGAAGTCAGTACTCAGGAAATCGACGTGAACGCGAAGGTGCGCGAAATTCTAGGCCGTAAGCGTCGCTATTATGAATCCGTGATTCGCGACGCGCTGGCGGAAGGAACGATCGAGCCCTGTGATCCAGTGCAGAAAGCTACGGCGCTAATCGGTCTCATCGAAGGTCTTGTCGGTCAGGCTCGGATCATGAACGACCCTGAAATTCTCCGAAATCTTCCCGTAATGACGTTGGAATTGCTCCGGGCCAAACAGCCCGTTCCGTCGACCTCTACGTCCGCTTAATTTGTTTCTAAAGTAATGATTTGCGCACGACTGTGCGCCTTTTTTTCACCTGTTTTATAACTAACTAGTCAACTATCACTCTCCTTAAGCCATGAAACCCAAACTCAATTCCCCGCGCAGTGCTTTCTTTAATGTGGGGTCCGCCCGGTTGCACGCCCGGCTCGCCCGTCAGCTCAGTCGTTCGTCGGGACACGCCTCCGATCAGTTTGCGTCCAACCAAAATCTTTTCGGCAGCCTGTGGAGTCCCGTGCGGCTCGACCTTCTGAAAGCACCGCTCACGCGTCATCGCGAATGAGCCATTTAGACAACGTCATCATTCAACCTGTAATTTTTTCACTATGAACTCGATCGAATCCCATCCTATCACCGTCACCGCCGATACTTTCACCGCCGAGGTGATTGACGCTTCCCGGAATCAGACGGTCCTCGTCGATTTTTGGGCCCCGTGGTGCGGACCATGCAAAGCGTTGACCGCACCGTTGAACGAAATCGCCGCTGAGCGAGCGGGCAGCTTGGTGGTCGCCAAGGTCAACGTCGACGAAGTCCCGGAACTCGCCGCGCGCTATAACGTCCGTTCCATCCCGGCACTTGTCCTGTTTCGCGACGGCGAGGCCGTCACGATGCTCGTCGGTATAAGGCCCAAGACTGAAATCCTACACCATATCGATTCCGTTGCACAGCCAGCGCGCTGATCCGGGCAAATTCCATTATAACGTTTCGAAAATACACACACCTTATGAATCATCGTTCCGTTCTCCTGCTGGCAGCGACCACAGGCATCTTTTCACTCATGCCCGCATTCGGCATCGCCGCTGAATCAGCCGCCACCCAGGCACCCGCACCCAAAGTCACCGTAACTCCGGTCGAAGTAAAACTCGTCACCGAATTCGAGGAGATCACCGGCCGCGTCGACGCCACTGAAACGGTGGAATTGCGCGCGCGGGTTTCCGGACACTTGGAGGAGGTGCGCTTCCAAGCTGGCCAACTCGTGAAAAAAGGCGACGTCCTGTTCACGATCGATCCGCGTTGGTATAAAGCGCAATGCGA
>JAYVMJ010000024.1:0-5607 GCA_043759025.1 Verrucomicrobiota bacterium
ACAGGACAAATTTACGCATCGCTCCATCCCGGCCATTTCGAGACTAAAAGCCAGCCAAAGAATTACCGTTGTACTTGTATCAACGATCAGGGTGCCGACGCAACCAGCGTGTGCGGATTGAAAGCCGCTGGTTTCGCCGGCGCAAATCCAGCCAGACGCAATGCGCGTTGGACTTCCGGGGCCTGCATGAAATTCTGCCAGACGAAGCCGCTGCGCAAGTTTTCCGCCATCACCAGCGTAATGCCCACATCGATTCCAATGACGTCCGGGGAAACCCAACCCGTTTGCGGATTGAACGCATCGGCAAACCCATAGCGCCCCCACACCTGATTCCCGCCAACGGCCCTCATTTCACGCAAAGCGGCGAGACATTCTTGCGGCGCAAACGGCAGCGATCCGCCGGGAGCGCACGGCGCGAGCGTGCCGTCGATCTTATCGGTCGCGCCGAACGGACCGCCTTGGGCTTTGTAACCGCGCGAGGTATCGCAGGCAGTTACGCCCCACAGATCAAGCGACCAACGGGGGAAATCGTGGACGCGGCTCGCACACCACTCGCGCTGGGCGAGCGTCGCGTCGACGGAATTTTGCCAGTAGTCGAAACCTCCGTCCCGCAAGCCGCGAAAATCGAACCACGCCTGCGCGTATTGATGGGTGAACAGCGGTGCGCACTGAATAAAGGTTCTTCCGGCATAATTTACGACCGGACCTCGTTTCCACGCCTGCCACGTCGCCGCCGGCAAAGCTTCCGGGCCCGAGGCACCGATCCCCAACAAATATAACCCAAGCATCTCCGCGTAGCTGTCCCATCGATTCGGAATAAATCCCGCCTCCGGCCGCCAACCGTGCGAAAGCGTCGTGCCACCATTGAGCGCCCACCGCCAGTCGATCCGCCCGTAGATTTCATTAACCAAGCGGGTAACGGCGGGGTCGTCAAAATACTCCCGCGCCTCCAACGCGCCTTGCAGGAAAAGCGCCGTATCAATGGTGGATACTTCGCAATGCCACATCCGGTGGCCATCGCGGGCGTCGATAAAATGATAAAGCCAGCCCCGCTGCTGGGGCACTTCAGTCGCCACAAAATTCAACGTCTTGAGAACGCGCTGCAGTGCTTCCCCTGACGGTAGCCAGCCGCGCCGGTCAGCAATACACCAAACACCGAGGGCAAATCCGGTGGCAGCAATGCTCGCCGGTGAGCTGCTTGAGCGGCCATCAGCAGGCGCCCGGTCAAGTACCAGTCCCGAAATAGGGTCGGAATGCTCTTGGAAATAAAGGAAAGACCGCTGTTGCAACTCCGCGAGGAAATGTTCCTCGGAGCCCGTCAAGACGTACCCTGAAGGCTCCCCATCGGAAGAACGGGCAAAGCTGATTTTTCCAATAAACGTCCCGATTACGAGCGAGACTCCAAGTGCCCTCCGCCAGTTTTTCCCGAATCGGAAAGACAATTTTAGCGGATCGGAAACGACTGGAGACATTCGATAAATCACTCCCTTTCCTATCGTCACTAATCGCCCAGAAAAAACGGAAGGATTGTAAAAAATCCGTCCCATTTTCATCCATTTCCGAAGGCCTCACGACCACCGGTTGCTCCGACCAAACGAAACTAAATTCCGCGTTTCAAAACGGGCTGCCCGGATTGACGACTAACATTATCCTCCCTCCTTCGGTGCGTCTATTTCGGCGGCCACTTTTTCCAGTTTCTAGCAAACGCGTCGACATTCTCAGGCGTTACCGCTGTGAGAGCCGAATTCTCAATCGCAGGAGGTGCGGATTTTTTGACGTGGAGTTTCTCCACGAGAAGCTCGACCGCGCGATAGCCATAGCCGTACACATCCTGGGAAAGCAGCATCTGGACATGTCCGCTGCGAACATAGACCAATTCGGCCGGCAACGCGTCCACCGAAACACATTTCACGGTTCCAGGACGCCAGTTGAGCGCGTGGTCGGTGAAGAGCGGCCAACCGCCGAGAAATCCCCAGCCCGTGATGTCCGGGTTGGCTTGCATGACCTGTTCAATTTTGGCGACTGCGTCCGCCGGCGTCTCCTTGTGATAATAGATATCGAGCAATTTTATCTGCGGATATTTTTTGGCCGCAGCGCGAAACCCCGCGGCGCGTTGTTGGAGATTGGCGGCATTCGGGTTGCCGTCGATCGCCGCGACAATCCCTTTTCCCTGCAATAATCCCGCGAGTGCCTCGAACGTCTGCTCGCCACACTTGAAATCGTCGATGCCGAGCGAAACCAAGCGCCTGCTCAACGGTGCATCGCCGGAAAAAGTGACGACAGGAATCCCATGGTCCACGGCGTTGTTGATGGCGTCGGTGAGTTTGTTGGCGTCCGAGCAACTGATAATGATCCCATCGACGCCGTTCAGAACCAGCTGTTCGACAAACCCGGCCTGTTTTTGCGCATCTTCCTCGGCCGGTGTCCGCCAATCGAGGAGGATTTCTACTCCGTATTTTTTCCCCAACTCGCGGGCCGCGTCAGTGGCGCCCGAATGCGCCGCCTCAAAAAACTGGTTGCCTTGCGATTTCGCAATCATGCCGAAGGTATATCGCTCCATTCCGCGAGCGGAACCGGCCCAAATTAACGACCATATGAGCACAACGCGTTGCAGACGGGGTAACATCCATGGATCGTAGGGATTTGATTCGGAAAGGAAACGGAAGAAGTCCGTCGCCGAAGGATTTTCGATCCGAAACCAAAAAGAGTTCTCCCCCTCACGTACGACGCGCTCGGCGCGTTGGCTCGAGTCTTAGCATCCGCGGAAATACCTAAGGTTCGAAATATCGTCGGAGGCCCTTACAACCTTACATCGCTGGAGGCTTTTCATCGCTCTATCAACCCCAATTTAGATATCGCAAATAATTTATGGTCAAACTCATATGATCATAAAAAAAGTCATGCAAATCACTGGCATGACTTACGCATAGTAGGTTCCACCTATGCGCTATATTACTCGATTCCTTTCACTCAGCGCCGCTTGTTTGTCCCTTGTCGCTGGAAACGCCCTCCGGGCCGATTCAGTGATGGTCTCCGAAAACGGAGTTGGAGCAAACGAAACCGTGCGGATCAACAGCTCAAACTTGGGTACCAATCTGCATGTTTATGCGGGCGTTCTGAACCTCAGCGTCGATGGCGTCGCGACCAGTGGCTTTTGCATCGACCCATGGCACTGGAGCAGTGGCAGCGCCCTTCCCTACAACTTTGAATCGCTGGATAACGCGCCAAAGTCGGCCAACAACAACACGGCGAATCCGATGGGTGCGTCCACCGCACAGCAAATCGAACAACTCTGGCAGCAGTACTACGCGCCCGGCATCAGCAACATCAACGCCGCCGCCCTGCAAATCAAGATCTGGCAGCTCGTCGACCTCGCGGTGGACAACGGGACATTCTCATTGTTGTCGATCGATGGCGGCGACTCTGCTGCGGTGATGGCTGCAATTGACGGTATGTCTACTTTCCTCACTTCAAACCCCCACGCTCCGGCCGCTAACTTGGTCGCCGTGACCGGCGCCGGACAAGACTACGTGATTCCATCGGTGCCAGATAGCGGCGCAACGGTCATCTTGCTTGGCCTCGCGTTCCTCGCCGTCGGTTTCGCCCAGACGAAATTCCGCTTCATTACCCAAGCTTAATTTCGCTCAACGCGGTTCGCGGTCGCCGTCGAGCAAGTCGCCAAACGTAATTTTTTAGCCACGACATCGGGCGCTTTTCAGCGCCCGATTTTTTTGCGCACTGAAGTCGCGACGCTGAAAATATGGGAATCGACGACGTGGCCCAATCGCGCCAACGTCATTGCACCCCGATGAGCCCGATCTCCCCCCTCCTCCTTCGCGTTGCCCTGTTAATTGGTCTGGTTTCCCTGCACGGGACCCACGCCATCGCAAACGATGCAAGTCCGGCGGCCTCGGCTTCGGCCGTCGTGGCCACCCTGCCGCCCTTGCCCGCACCTCTCGGCGTACCGACACCGGCACCGGAAACAAGCGCTCCGTATTCGCCGCAACCCATCCTGCCGGGCGGTGTGGTAATAGCGCTTTATCCGCCCGACTCGCCCTACCTCAAAACGGATCGCGTTCACGAGGCCGAGGTTTATTCGATGGGTGCTCCAGGCGAGATCGCGTACATCATTCATATCCACAATCCCTCGATCGAATTTCATCGGGGCGATGGTTCACTCAACACTGGCGTCGCGGTCATTTTGGCTGCTGGTGGCGGGCACAAGACGCTGAACGTTGGCGGTGAAGGCGCGGACTTTGTCCATTTTTTCGCCAATCACGGCGTCAATACCGTCATCCTGAGAAATCGCCTGCGCAGCGACGGATACGAACCGAAAACCGACGGCGTCAACGATGCCCTGCAAGCCATCAAGCTCGTTCGCGCCCACGCGAAGGAGTGGAAACTCGATCCCAACAAAATCGGCATCATGGGTTTCTCGGCCGGCGCGGAACTCGCTGCCGCAACCACGCTCGTTTGGTCGGAGTTCGATCAGAAGAACGACGTGCCAGCGAACCCGGTGGCCAAAGTTTCCTCACGGCCCGACTTCGCCGGAATCATTTACCCCGGCCCTTCGTTATTTGCGCGGGGTGGCAAACCGGTAATCCCGCGCGACACGCCTCCGTCGTTTATTACGTCCGCCGGTTGGGGCGACTGGATTCACGCGGTTTGGGCGACCGAATACTTTACCGCGATGCTCAACGACGGCGTGCCGAATGTTGAGATGCACATTTATGCGCGAGGTCATCATCCCGGCGACAAGGTCGGTCCGGACGAACCACCCTCAACCGGCGGGCTGACGAATCGCGGTTTTATCGCGTATGGCAAATGGCCGGATCGTTTCATCGATTGGTTTCGTGATCTTGGCTTTCTCGGCAAGCCCGGCGTGGAAACCCAAGCGGCAAAGGATGTCGCGACCAATCTCAACCGCCCCAAACGCAGCGCCACCTGGATGCCACCGCCTGCCAAGCCCGCGAGCGTACCCGCGCCGGCCACGGCACCTTAAATCATACCCTGCGCTCCTGCCTATTTTCCAGCGGCTGCCTTTTGGAGACGCAGATATCGAGTTTGACCATCTTGAGCATCGCGGCGTTTACGCGCTCAACTTTCTTTTCGTCCTTCGAACTGAACAAATCGATTAAAGCTGTCGGGACAATCTGCCAGGAAAGGCCGTATTTATCCTCCAGCCAGCCGCACTGGACTTTCTTTCCCCCCGGCGGAAAGTTTACGCCAGTAGTGGTCGACTTCCTTCTGCGTCCGACAGTTCACGACAAAAGAGGTCGCCGGCGTAAATTTAAACAGCGGCCCACCATTTAGAGCCACGAATTCCTGGCCCATGATCCGGAACTTTACGGTCATTACCGAACCGGCCTTGCCCGGACTGCCTCGGCCTTAGCGCAAAACCTTGGTCACCTTTGACGGTTTAAAGATTGAGGTGTAAAAACGGACGGCCTCTTCAGCCTGATCGTTAAACCAACGGAAGGGAGTAATGGTTTGCATAATGATACCGAGACACAGCCGTCCCACAGCGACGGATGGTTTCGGGGGGAGAAAGGCGGCGCGGTTGATTGATTTTTGCTTACCTGCCAGAAGGCAGGGGTGAAAAAAAAG
>JAYVMJ010000025.1:0-4679 GCA_043759025.1 Verrucomicrobiota bacterium
GTTCAAATAAAGAAAGCGCCGACCGGTGCCATGAACTTTGACTGGCGCGGACACGACCGGCAGTCCCGAGGCGGTGGCGGAGGGCATTGTCGGAAATCAGCCGGGAAAACGCCGCGGTGAGTGCGGGCGTGTCCCCGGGTTGGACGAGCAAACCGGTTTCTTCGTGAACGACCGCTTCGGAAACGCCGCCGATATCATGCGCGATCACCGGTAATCCGTGCGCGCCGGCCTCCAGATAAACCAACCCGAAGCCTTCCACGCTGTGTTTATGCGGCATGCTCGTCATGGCGAAAATGTCGGCCTGCTGGTAAATGGCGCCCAGCTTCTCGTCTGAAATATCGCCGAGGAATTTCACGTGAAAGTCAGCGTTGACTGTAGCCGCCGTGAGAATCGAATCGTAGCCTTCCTTGCTGTGCGAACCCACGAGCCAATATTCGAGGAGCACGCGTTGTTCCGGGGCGAGGGCTTTGAGGGCTTTGATTACCTGAAGTTGTCCTTTGCGGGGATTGATCCGCGCCACGGTTAGTATTATCACCCGCCTCTTCGATTTTGCCGGTGGATGCTCTTCGGCTGGGTGTGCTGGCACCAAATCGGTGCGCAAGGCTCCCGGGGTGAGCACCACTTTAGCGGCTGCCGCCGGAAATTTTTGAGCAAATAGATTTCTGGCATAATCGCTCACGACGCTGACATGGGTGGCCTTGCGCAGAAGGTGATTGGTGCTCCAACGCAAAAGTCGACGGGAAGCTAAACGCTGGATTTCGGACCCGTGAAACGTCAGAATCAGGCGTGTAGGCCGCAGCGTGTCGAAATATTGCAGAAGGAGCATCGCGAGCAACGGCCCGGGCTCCGGAATGTAAAGCGTCGCCTCGCGCAGTCTCGCCCGATGGGCCACCATCTGCCGTGCCATCCGCCACTGGCTGAGCAGGCTGTGATCGCCCGCAAGCGGCAGGCGACGGATGGCAAAGGGCCATTCTATTTCTGCAACCCCAGCTGGAAGCTCCGGTGCCCAAACTTCGACGTCATACCCGAGGTGAAGGGCTGCCTTTGCCATTTCCGCTGCGTAAACCGCAATCCCGCCGCGATGAGGAAAGAATTCATGCGTCACCAAAATCAATGGTTTAACCGAACGATTTTTTTGGTCCGGGGTTTGGGGCGGCATCGGCAAGATTTGGGGAAGGCGGACCGGTGAAACAAAAAAGCCGGGATGTGGTCTCGCAACTTTGAGCAAGTCAACAGACTAAATTAAGGCCGGCAAACGGGAGTCTTATCTCGAACGGGCTTCATTTTTTAAGATTTACATAACGTCTGCGCTTTAACTAACTCGAACTTAAATGGCACAGGCATTTAACAATTCTTCTGGCGTTTCGCTGAAACCGTTTACGTCCGAAGACGACGTAAATTTAAGGGAATCGCTTAAGCGCTGCTCAGCGGCAACTTATGAAGCTGCAGCTCAGTTTAGGAAAACGGGTAACACCGAGCACCTCCCGGCCATCGTGCTCGGCATTATCGAGCGTTACGTTGAGCCGGACCTCCGCGCGAAATTGAAAGATGCCGACGATGATCTACGAATTATCGAGGATTTGGGGATCGATTCCCTAACGATGATGGAAATCGTCATCCTTGTAGAAGACGTTCTGCAGATGTCCATTAACAACGAAGAGCTGCGTTATTTGCGCACGTTGGGTGACGTAAAAACGTTCATCGAATGCAAAGTTCGCGGCCTGCCTCTCCCGAAACCGACCAAGTTTATTCCGATTGAACAGATAATGTCGGTGATGCCGATTCAACCTCCGTTTCTTTTTCTGGGTGAGGCTTCGGTCAACGCTCATGGCGCAAACGCCAAGTATAAGATCAGCGGCCAGGAATTTTTCCTTCAGGGCCATTTTAAGGACAATCCGGTGTTGCCGGCCTCGATTATGTTGGAAGCGCTTGGCCAGCTTGCGGTTCTTTTTCTACTCGAGGGTCAGATCGGGGAAGCAGGTAAGGTCGTCGATCACCGCACCATTTTCTTCACATCCTGTGAGGGCGTTCGTTGCCACCGCATTTGCAAGCCGGGCGACGTGCTCATTCTTTCCATCAAGCCGAAACGCTTGAAATCACCGCTCGCGACCTTCGAGGGTCAGATTCGCGTCGGACAGGAAAAGGCCGCTATCGCCGAGGAAATTACACTGACCTTCGGCTTTGCCGAGGAAGTAGCGAAGCCCGTCCCCCAAGCCGCTCCGTCAACTCCGGCTGCCGTTCCGACGCAGGCCGCCGTCAATGCCTGAATCTGCCCGATGCGGGTTCATCTTGTTGCGGTGATTGACCGTTTTGGAGAAAGCGGTTCTATTGATCGTTTAGTTCCTTCGTCCCTGCCAGTGGCGGGCGCGATCTAAACTTCATGCGGAAAGTATACATCACCGGGGTTGGTTTTATTACGAGCATCGGAAACGATACCGCTTCGGTTTCTGAAAGTTTGCGTGAATCGCGTCACGGCATGGTGCAATACCCGCCGTTCCAAAAAAGTGACATTCCGGTGAAGGTGGCGGCCCCTGTCCGGGATTTTCAGACGGACAGCACCGATGCGGAAGACTGGATTTTTCCTGCGCGTTATACCATCAAGCGGGAAGTACTTCGGGGCATGGCTCCTCACGGGGTTTATTCCTATTGTGCGATGCAACAGGCAGTCGAGGACGCCAAGCTCGTCGAAGCTGATTGGTCCAATCCGGATACAGGCTTATACGCTGCTTCCGCTGGCTCACCTTTTCTCCTGAGTTATCATCTCGAAAGAATGCGCAAAGTGGGCGTGATGCGCTGCCCGCCGCTGGGAATTGTCGCGGCGATTTCGGGCACGGTGAATTTCAATCTCGTTTCCCAGTTTAAGATCAAAGGTGCGTCCACCGGTTTTTCGTCAGCCTGCGCCTCATCGGCCCACGCGCTTGGTTTTGCTTACGACGAGATTGCGCTGGGCCGGCAGAAGCGGATGTTTGTGATCGGTGCCGAGGACGGAAACGTGGAGAGCATACTTCCGTTTGCAGGAATGCGCGCACTTTCCCTTCAATCTGATCCGTCCATCGCCTCGCGGCCGTTTGACGTGGCCCGCGACGGATTCGTCGGTACGGGGGGCGCAGCGGTTTTGGTGTTGGAGAGCGAAGAGGAAGTCGAACGACGACGGGCCAAGGTTTATTGTGAAGTCGCTGGCTGGGGTCAGGCGTCGGACGGGCACAACGTTGCGATCTCGCATCCCGAAGGAACCGGGCTGCGCATGGCGATTGAAAACGCGCTGAAGTATTCGGAAATCAGCGTCGAGTCGGTGGACTATGTAAACGCGCACGCCACGTCCACGCCGATTGGTGATATTTCCGAGGCAAAGGCGCTCAAGGCGATCTTTAAGAATTCTCCCACACGACCTGCAATCAGCAGCACGAAGGCGCTGACCGGTCACGGTCTGTCGCTGGCCGGGGCGATGGAGGCGGGCTTTTGTGCGTTGGCCATCAAGGAAGGATTCATGCCCGGGTCTGCTCACATCACCAAACTTGATCCAGCGTGCGAAGGGCTGAATATCATTCGCGCTACGCTGCCGCATCGTCCCAATGTTGTATTGAGCAACAGCAGTGGATTTGGCGGGGCGAATGTTTGCCTGGCGTTCCGGTCGGTGTGACGCGCATGAAGGCCGACTCGCTTTCCCTTCGCTACCGTACTGCATTTGTCACCGGAGCGAGTACGGGTTTGGGGCTCGCGTTTACGGAAATGCTGCTTGCCGCCGGCGTCAAAGTTTGGGGAACATCGCGTGATCCAAAACGTTTGCCAGTCCGCGAAAATTTTCACGGAGTCGCGTTGGATCTTGCCGATGGAGCGGAAGCGGAGCGCATCTTTTGGGCAACCGAGCAGGTCGCCGGCGGCTTCGATATTTTGATCAACAACGCAGGATTCGGTGCGTTCGGCGCCTTTGCGCATACGGAATTTTTCGTGTGGGAGGAACAGCTCGGTGTGATGCTGGTGAACACCGCGCGCTTGAGCCATGCGGGTCTCCGTGGAATGTTGGCGCGACGTCGCGGTGCGCTAGTGAACATTTCCTCCATCGCCGGCGAATTCGGCATGCCTTATCAGGCGATTTATAACACGGTGAAGGCCGGACTTTCCGCGCTCAACGAAAGCCTCATGTATGAGCTGCATAATACCGGAGTGATCGTGATCGATTTTCGGCCGGGCGATTATCGCACGGATTTTGAAGGCTCGGTCCGACGTCCAATTCAAGACGCCGCGTTGGCCGCGGATGAAGTTAACACTGCGCGCATGGCCCGCGTCTGGAAATCTTTTGTCGCCATGATGGCGTCCGGACCAGCGCCCGCGCATGCGGCGGAATCGCTGCGGAAGGCGCTTTTGCGCGGTCGCAGTGGCACCGTGCGGTCGGGACGTTTCTTTCAAGCGTCGCTCGGACCATTTCTTGCGCGCTTCGGTTCACTGTCGCTTCGCCGGCGCGTCCAGGAAAAGTACTTCGGTCTTTAAACATGTCGCGAGTTCGCATCCTTGTTCTCACCTCCAGTACGGGCGCCGGCCACGATGCGCGCGCCCAGGCATTTGCCGAGTGGTGTTTTGAACTCTACCGGCACGACGTCGATGTTCGGATCGAACAAATGCTGGAAAAATCCTCCGGCTTTTTCAGTGCCGGAGTTAATTTTTATAATTGGATTCAGAAA
>JAYVMJ010000026.1:0-12487 GCA_043759025.1 Verrucomicrobiota bacterium
GGAGGAGAGCATAACTGATCAGCGGCATGGTTGGCTTGGTTTCAATGCCTCGGGGCTTGCCCCGAGGATCTTTACTTGGTTTGGGCCGTGACAGGCTCAAGCTCGTTTCCTCGTTCCGAGTCTCGCCGCGGGCGGGGATCAGGAGGTCTGAGTCTTGGCGAAGGCCGATCAGCCGCCCTCGTGGGACCAAGGCCGTTGAGGGCAACGGCCTCTACCATCGGTCCATTTATTTCGAGCGATTGGTATAATCCGCCTGTCGGGTACTCTCACCCACCGAGATACGCGGCCTTCAGATCCGGATTGGTCCGGAGTTGGGCGGACGGACCTTGCAGGACGACGCGGCCGGTTTCCAGCACGTAGGCGTCGTGCGAGATCTCGAGGGCAAGCTTCGCGTTTTGCTCCACCAGAAGAATCGTGAGACCCTGGGTGCGGTTGATCTCCACGATTTTTTCGAAGATTGTGGAAATTAATTTCGGCGCAATCCCCAGCGACGGTTCGTCGAGCATCAGCAGTTTTGGATCGCTCATGAGGGCGCGGCCGATGGCCAGCATCTGCTGTTCGCCGCCGGAGAGCGTTCCGGCCGCTTGCGCGAGGCGTTCCTTTAGCCGGGGAAAAATGCTGAAGACGTACTCGCGGTTCCGCGCGATGCGGGCCTTGTCCGTTTGCAGGTAAGCGCCCATCGCGAGGTTTTCGTCGACGGTGAGATTGCCGAAAATCATGCGGCCTTCCGGCACGTGGCAAAGACCGCGGGCGACGACTTTGTGCGGCGCGAGGCGCGTGATATCCTCGTCCTTGAAAACGATGCTGCCGGCTTTGGCGCGGAGGAGCCCGGAAAGCGTGCGGAGGGTGGTGGTTTTGCCGGCCCCGTTGGCGCCGATCAGGGTGACGATGCGTCCGGCGTCGATGGTGAAAGACACGCCGCCGAGGGCACTGATTGCGCCGTATGAGACTTCGAGATTTTTGACGGAGAGCATTGGGTTAACCACTAATCCACACTAATCGGACACTAATTCGGAACGTGGTCGAAAGGGTGGCATGCTTCCGTCATTCTGAGCGCAGCGAAGAATCCCCGATCCCGGTTTCGCGATTTTTGAATGGGTGAACTCTTCACGGACATGCATGACTTTAAGATCAGTGGTGCGACAAAGATTTCTGGTGATCTTCGCCGAGGTAGGCCTCGATGACCTTGGGGTTCGCCTGGATTTCCGCCGGGCCGCCCTCGGCGATTTTCACGCCGTAATCGACGACCGCGATGCGCTGGCAACAGCTCATCACGACTTTCATGGAATGCTCGACGAGCAGGACGGAGAGTTTGAATTCCTGTTGTACGCGTTGAATCAAGCTGATGAGGGCCACCTTTTCCGTGGGATTCATGCCGGCCGCGGGTTCGTCGAGTAGCAGGACCTTGGGCCGCGCAGCCAGACAGCGCACGATTTCGAGGCGACGCTGTTCGCCGTAAGGCAGGCTTTGCGCGGGCGTATCGCGGAATCGGCGCAGATTAAAAATATCGAGCAGTTCCTCGGCGCGTTTGGTCATGGCGGCTTCGTCGCGCTGGAAACGACCGAGACGAATCAGCGTCTGGAGGGGGCTGGTGGCACGATGGAGATTCATCGCCGCGCGGACATTGTCGATGACGCTGAGAGAGCCGAAGAGGCGGATATTTTGAAACGTCCGGGCGAGGCCGAGTTCGGCGCGTTCGAACGGTTTCAAACCCGAGAGATCTTTTCCGGAGAGTCGGACCGCGCCCTCGGTAGGAGCGTAGACGCCTGTGATGAGATTGAAGATCGTCGTCTTGCCTGCACCATTGGGACCAATGAGGCCTAGCAGTTCGTTTTCGTTGATGCTGAAATCGACGGCGTTGACGGCGGTGAGGCCGCCGAAACGGATGGTGACGTGATCGAGTTGGAGGAGCGGAGCGGACATCGGTTCAGAGCTTCGACCGGCCGAATTTGAAATTAAACAAACCCTGCGGGCGCGCGAGCATGAGGGCGATCAGCAGTGCGGAGTAAATCACCATGCGGTATTCCGCGATCGGGCGCAGCACCTCCGGCAGCAAAGTCAACAGGATGGCGGCGAGAATGACGCCCAAGGCATTGCCCATGCCGCCGAGGATCACCATCACGACAATTTCGATGCTCTTGGTGAAATCGAAGCCGGTGGGCGTGATGGTCATCTTGAAATGGCCGTAGAGTCCGCCCGCGATGCCGGCGAAAAAAGCGCCGATCACGAACGCGACAATTTTGTACCGGGTGGTGTTGAGACCGATGGCTTCCGCGGCGATTTCGTCGTCCCGCGTGGCCATAAATCCTCGACCGTACGTCGAGTGGACGAGGCAGGTCACGGTGAAAATAGTCACGGCGACGAACGCGAGCACCCAGAAAATCGTGGTATAGGGTGGAATGCCATTGAGGCCGAGTGCGCCGCCGAGGGCGTCGATGTTTTGGAAAATAACGCGGATGATTTCGCCGAAGCCCAGCGTGACGAGGGCGAGATAGTCGCCCTTGAGCCGGAGCGACGGCACGCCCACGAGCAGTCCGGCAAAAGCGGCGCCGAGGCCGCCGGCCAATAATCCGCCGAAGAAGAGCAACCCTTGTTGCAACGCGGAGCCGCCGTCTGCACCGAACAGTTTCGGTCCGAGAAATAGCGTGAAGCCGGCGGCAAGGTAGGCGCCGACGGACATGAATCCGGCGTGGCCCAGCGAAAATTGTCCGGTAGAGCCGTTCACGAGGTTGAGGGAGACGGCGAGAATGACGTTGATCCCGATGCCGGTGAGCACGTCGAGATAGTAGGGGTCGATGTGATCGGAGAAAAACGAAACGCCGTAAGCGATCAGCAGACCGGAGAGTAGATAAATATGCGCGCGCGGCATGGTGGCTTCAGACTTTTTCCACGGTAGATTTTCCCAGGAGACCGGCGGGACGGAACAACAGGATCACGATCAGGATCGCGAACGCGATGGCGTCCTTGTAGGTCGACCATTCGCTGCCTCCGACAAACGTCTCCACCGTTCCGAGCAGCAGGCCGCCGAGAGCCGCGCCGGGAATGTTGCCAATGCCGCCGAGAATCGCGGCGACGAACGCCTTCAGGCCGGGCAATACGCCCATGAGCGGATCAATCGATGGATAGTTGAGCGCGTAGAGCACGCCTCCTGCCGCCGCCATCGCGGAACCGAGCGCGAAGGTGAAGGAAATGATGAAGTCGTTGTTGATCCCGACCAGCGACGCGGCCTTGGGATTCAGGGCAACGGCGCGCATCGCGGTGCCGATCTTGGTTTTCATCACAATGAAGTGAAGCACTCCGAGCAGGAGCAGGGTGACGACGATTACAAGGAGCTGATTGCTCGAGATGGTGAGTGCGCCCAGATGGAAATTAGCGGACGGGAAAATTGCCGGGAACGTGCGCGGAGCTGCCCCAAAAACGAGTTGACCGCTATATTCCAGAAAGAGTGAAACGCCGATGGCCGTGATGAGAACGTTAAGCGTGGGCGAATTTCGGAGCGGACGGTAAATCAGTCGCTCGATCAACATGCCGAGTAGAGCGCAGCCAACCATCGATCCCAACATGACCAGCAGACCGCCGCTGATGGTGCCTTCGGGCACGTGGTTGCCGATGTAATAACCGATGAAAGCGCCGACCATGAAAACATCGGAGTGCGCGAAATTGATAAAACGCAGCACGCCGTACACCATCGTGTAGCCGAGGGCGATGAGTGCGTAAATTGCACCGAGCGACAGACCGTTGAGGAGTTGCTGAAGGAATTCGGTCAGGGGAATGGAAAGTTGAGAGTGGAGGGGGCTGCGAGTTGAGAGCCGGAGCTATTCGAGGGACTTTCTCAGGCCACTGAGCATACGGGCGATTTCTTCCGCGTCATGGTGGATTTTATCGAAATCGATGGGTGGGGGAAATCCTTGGTTGCGAGCTAAAGTCCTTGGGTGACGACTGCGTGGAGCGGCCGGTGGCATAACCGATGAAGCGGGAAAAATCGGCCGGTGGTCGCGCAGCGCCTTCCGCGATGTTCGAGGACATTGATACCGCTGCACGACGAATCTGATTGGTAAGTCCACGGCGTTCGTCCACTGGAAATCCACGGGTCATTTGAGATACCGCCTCCGCAAAGAGAATTGATTTTTGCCAGACCGCGAGCTTCTCGAAGTTGAACATTTCTCGAAGTCGAAGAGCTCAACTCTCAACACTCAATACTCAACTTTTCCGCCGCGCCCTTCACGGGGCGACGGTTTTGAGGAAGCTCAACTTGCCGTCCTTGATCGCGAGAATCGCGGCGGGTTTCGACGCATCGCGATTTTTGTCGATCGTCGTGATGCCGGTCACGCCGGAGAAATTTTTCGTGGCGGCGAGGGCATCACGAAGTTGGGGGCCGGCGGTGGTGCCGGCGCGCTTGATGGCGTCGACGAGCACGTAGGCGGCATCGTAGCCCAAGGCTGCAAACGCATCAGGAGTTTCGTTGTTCCAGCGCGCTTTGAATTTCTTCACGAATTCCTGCACGGCGGGTTCGGTGTTTTGCGGTGAGAAGTGGGTGGAATAAAAACAACCATCGAGGGCGTTGCCGCCGATTTCAAGCAGCTGCGGTGCTTCCCAACCATCACCGCCAAAAAACGGCACCGTGATGCCGAGGTCGCGCGCCTGGCGGGCGATCAGGGCGGCTTCGGTGTAGTAGGCGGGCACGAACACGGCATCGACCCCGGCGGCTTTCACCGCGGTTAGTTGGGCGCGGAAATCCTTGTCGCCTTCGGAGAAATTGTTTTCGGCGGCGATTTCGCCGCCGCCTTCGGTGAACGTTTCGCGGAAAAATTTTGCGAGGCCGACGCTGTAGGCATTGGAAACGCTGGACAGGATCGCGACCTTTTTCGCCTTGAGATCAGTGAGCGCAAACTTGGCCATGACCTTGCCCTGAAACGGATCGATGAAACAGACGCGGAAAATGTAGTCGCCGGTCCGCGTGACCTTTGGATTGGTCGCGGCGGGGGCGATCATCGGGATGTGACTGGCTTGTGCAATTGGGGCGGCTTCGAGGGAACGTCCGGATGCGACCTCGCCGAGCAAGGCGATCACGTGGTCGCGGGAGATCAATTTCTTGACCGCCGTCGCGGATTCACCGGGCTTCGTTTGGTTGTCCGCGGAGATCAGTTCAAGCTTCTTTCCCAGAACGCCACCGGCGGCATTGAGTTCTTCAATCGCCATCGTGATGCCCTTGTGCGAGGACTGGCCGAAGCTGGCTTCCTTGCCGGTGAGCGAGGCGTATTCGCCAACCTTGATGGTATCGGTGGATGGGCGGGAGCAGCCGGCGATCAACGCGGCGACGAGGGCGAAAGGAAAGAGGAGGCGAGGAGGTTTCATGGAATGGGGGGGGCGCGTTAAGGCGCCATCGTTTGGACGAATTGAAACTTGCCGTCCTTCACCATGATGACCACCGCCTCCTTCGAGGCGTTGCGATTCTTATCGATCGTGATGGTTCCGGTGACGGCGGGAAAGTTTTTCGTGGACGCGAGGGCGTCGCGGATGGCGTTGCGGTCGGTCGTGCCGGCGCGGCGAATGGCGTCGGCGAGGACGAACACCGAATCGTAGCCGAGCGACGCGTTGGAGTCCGGCGCGTAGCCGTGGCCCCAGCGTTGGCGGTAGGCAGCGACGAAATTCTGCACTCGTGCCGACGGATCCTGCGGCGAGTAATGCGAGCAAAGGTAACAACCTTCGACCGCATCGCCGCCGAGCTTGAGCAATTCTTCTGCTTCCCAGCTATCGGCACCAAACATCGGCACGGTGATGCCGAGGTCGCGGGCTTGTTTCACCATCAATGCACCCTCGTTGTAATAACCAGGGTTAAAAATTGCATCCACACCCGCGGCTTGGATGGCGGTAAGCTGGGCTTTGAAATCCTTGTCGCCCTCCTGGTATTTTTGCTCGCGAACGATTTGGCCGCCGGCGGCGATCACGGCCTCCTTGAAATATTTTGCCAGGCCGACCGAATAGGCCGACGAACTGCTGACCATCAGGCCAAAGCGTTTCACGTGGAGATGCTGCATGGCGAATTTCGCCATCACGGGCCCTTGGAACGGGTCGATGAAACACACACGGAAAATGTAGTTTCCGACTTCGGTCACCTTGGGATTGGTCGAGGCCGGCGAGACCATCGGGACTTTCATCGTCTGGCAGATCGGCGCACCTTCGAGAGAACGGCTGGACGCGACCTCGCCCAGGATCGCGACGACTTTGTCACGCGTGATGAGTTTACGGACGGCTGTGCCGCTTTCGCCGGGTTTGGATTGGGTGTCCTCCGTGATCAGTTCGAGCGGACGCCCCAGGACACCACCGGCGGCGTTGATGGTTTCGATCGCGAGCACCGTGCCTTGGTGGGAAGATTGGCCGAGGCTGGCCTCTTTGCCAGTGAGCGAAGCATATTCCCCCATTTTGATGGATTCACCCGCGTTAAGGGAAGCGGCAGCTAAGAATGAGACGCACAGGAGAGAGTTCAGAAAACGATTTAACATGGGCGATGGGGACAAAGGATAGGCACTGTGCCGGCTCTTTCAACCCGCAAGTGCCATACCAAGGGCACTGTAAAAGCGGGCCTTGTTCCTGCCGGCTGGCGGATTGCTCTTTCCGTGGGCCGGAGGATTGTTTCACTCACTCCGGCTTGAATCTCTTTGATCGTTACCTCCTGAGCGAGTGGCTGAAAATGCTCGCGCTGCTGCTTGTCGCCACGACGGGCGTGCTGATGATGGGGGCGATGTACGATAATTTTCGCGAACTGATCCAGCTCAGGGCGGGTACGAGCGAAATTCTCCTCTACTACACCACGCTGATGCCGAGTTTCCTCTCGGAAGTGCTGCCGGTATCGATGCTGCTTTCGCTGCTTTTTGTGCTCGGGAAACTGCATCGAAACAATGAGCTCATCCCGATGCGCGGCGCGGGATTGAATATTTTCTCGACGACCCGGTCGTTGTGGATGGCCGGGGTCGTCCTTTGCGGCGTTTCGCTGGTGCTCAATTCGCGGGTCGTTCCCTGGTCGGTGGAGGCCTCGGCGAGCCTGTTGGATGCGATGCAGTATCGGGCTGAGGTCAAAGCTTCGCCGACCAAGGCGTTGGGCCTGGTGGCCAGTGTGGCGTTCGACAACCGCCGTCAAAACCGGATGTGGTTTATCGACCATTACAGCCGGTATAACGACACTGCGTACGGCGTCACCGTTTCCGAATTGGACCGGTCCCGTCGGGAGAAAACCCGCATTATGGCGCGGGAGGGTCGTTACGACATGATCCGTCATGCGTGGACTTTCACGGACGGCAGGGAGATGTGGTTCGATCCGGAACAGGGTGAGTTGATTCGCAGTTTTACCTTCAAGGAGAAAACGGTGACCTACTTTACCGAGGAGCCTGGGCTCATGCTGTTGATTGACCACAAGCCGGTCGATCTTTCGTTCAATCAGCTTCGCCAGATTACAGACTACTTTTCGTCGGAGGATATCCCGAAGTTTCTCCGCTACGAAGTGCGGTACTACGGACTGTTATTTGATACGATCGGGCCGTTGATCATCATTGCGATTGCGATTCCCTTCGCTGTTTCCGGCGTGCGGGTCAGCCCGGCGGTGGGTGTTTCGAAATCGATCGTGTTATTTTTCATTTATTTCATCCTGAATAATATTGCCACGCCGCTCGGGGCCAACGGGGTGATTGAACCGATCTGGGCCGCCATGATGCCCAACCTCGCGATGATCGGTCTGGCCACTTATTTCTTCGGCCGGATGCGGTGATCGCGCTTGAACCGCCGGCGGGCGGTGGCTTACGGCAGAAACGGCGGTGGCCAGCGCAGAAACTGTAGTCGCGCGATTCGTTCCCAATTGGAGAAAAGAATGATGCCCCAGACGACAATGCAGTTGATGTACGCCATGAACACGGCGGCGCTGCCCATGTCTTTCGCCCTTTTAGCGAAGAGACGCTTTTCCAATGAGATGTCGTCAATGGTCCACTCGATGGCGGAATTCAGGAGCTCGGCGATTACGATCAGGAATAGCGATGCCATCATCACCGCCGTGGAAACCGCGTTGACCGGCAGAATGATGGCAAACGGCGTGAGTACGGCGACGAAGATGAGATCTTCGCGAAACGACGGCTCGTGACGGACCGCAGCCCAGAAACCCTCCAAGGCGTACTGAACCGACTGGATGAAATTCCGGAAATCCCGGCGTTTTGAGGTGGTCGGATGGATCGGATCGCTCACGACGGAAGTTGAAGGGTTGACAATGGTGCGGACAACCAAAAATGGGGCGACGCGGGACCAGCGCCGTCAGTTGGATCAGCCACGACGCCGAACTCTTCTCGGGCTGACGCTGGGGGAGGGACCGTCTTGGCCGATTTCATAGTCGGTGAAGTCATTGAGGACATCAGGGTAGGGCTGGTCCTGCTTGTAGATTTGCAGGATGCGGGCGTGTTCGTGTTGCGACGTGGGAAAAATCCTGGGTGGTTCGCCCGGGAGAAAGATCGCGGTATAGGAGCGTTTGCCGTCGTCCATGCGTCGAATCAGAAGCATGTCTCCACTAGGGCCACGATCAGGAGTTTCGCAATCGCGCCCGGGATTTATGGATGAAGCTCGCGCGATTCTTTGGGTCGGGCGACGTTACTTGGCCGATTCGGAATCGGCGGGCTTAACGGGAGGTGGAATCAGGTGCAGCGTAATCACCTTTTTCTCCACTTTACCCTGAATTCTGAGGGACACGGTCACGGGAATCTCGGTGCCTGCGACGCCCAACCGGGACGTCATGGTTTCGGAAGTCTCGCTTTGTCCCGCTGCAAGCTGATAGGTGCTGGGAAACACGGCAAAATTACCAAGGGCGGAATTGAAATCCTCCACTTCGCACGAGACTGCCTCGGTGGCTGAGGTGTTTTTCAAATGCAATTTGAGTTGGGCGGGTGGCAAGGTGCTGCCTGTCACGATCGGGCGGGGCGCATCGTCATCACCGCCCTGGTGTCCGCTTTCTCCGGAACCTTCGACTCCCGGATAACCGCCCTCGCCACCCATTCCACCGCCATGTCGGCCACCTCCGCGATGACCGCCGCTGTGCTGGCCGCCTGCGCCTCCATTACTTCCCTCATGCTCGCCATCTTTGCCGGGATGAAAGTGAGTCGGCAGGCCCAGGGTTACTTCCACCGCAATTTTACCGTCTGCGAAATTTTCAGTTCCCGTCATGGCGGGAGGATAGTCAGGCACCACAATGGCGGCGTTTTCAGGCCGGCCTGGATGAGAGTCGCTGCTGCAACCGGCGACAAAGGCCAGACACATGGCGAATGACGATGAAACCACTAAGCCTAATCGGAGGGGGATGGCCATCGGAACTAAGACGCGATTTCGGACAAAAAGTTGCAGAAGATCGTCCGAGGGTGGATCAGCTCCAATTGTAATTGAAACTGATGCTGATTCGTTCCGCGGTGGTGCGATTGGCGGCGACCTCGTGACGCAGCCAGCTTTCGAAGAGAATGACGTGGCCGGCCTTGGCGGGGTAGGTGATGTGCGCACGATTTACCGGCTTGGCCTTTGCAGTCTTTGGCGGCGCCGCCATGAATTTACTCAAGCGCGGATCCTCGAATTTCAACCCCGGGCAGCCTGCCGGCGTGGTCACATAATACGTGCCGCTGATAAAAGAAAGCGGGTGAAGGTGTAGGCTGTGGGCCGCATGTTCAGGCATGATATTGACCCAAAGATCGGTGAGAAAAACCGTCCGTTTTTTCAGATCCATGTCGAGTTGGCCGGAAAATTTGCGGACGTGCGCGGCGAACTTTTGCTCCAGCGCGCCGAACGTGGACGAGAATTTATGCAGTTGGTTCAGGGAAGCGTAGGACGTATAGCCACCCGGGTAGTTTTTGAGGGACCACTTTCGTCCGGCCACATCGTAGTCGCGGAGATTGCGACATTCATCGGCCAGCTCGGCGTTGAAACGCTCCAAGCCTTTCAGTTGGAGCGGTTCATGGTAGATATAGGTGGGAAACCATGCTCGGGTTGGCATGAGCCTAGTGAATGAATCCCACGACTAAAGTGCAACCGTAACTCGTTGGAAATCCGTGGAAAATTGATGGTCATGGTTTATCGGTTTGATCTCTATTACTTGAAACCTTTTGGTGTCCGACTCTCTATGAAATCCAAGCAACAGTTATTAGTTTCCACAGTGCGTGCGCTGGTTGTCAGCGCATTTATCTCATCAGCGGGTTCCGCCATGGCGGCCGACCGGCTGGAATTAAACGACGGCTCAGTCGTCGTCGGGAAAATTATTTCTGCCGAAGCCGGCAAGATGAAAGTCGATACGGCCTTCGCGGGCACCATCGAAATCTCCCAAGACAAGATCAAGGGATTTAGCACGGATGAGGAGGTCAACGTTGAGAACTCTGCCGGCAGCACGATGCTCGGCAAAGTGACGACCACCGATGCGGGCCTCGTGGTCACCGCCAAGGATGGTCAGCTCTCGACCTCCACCGGCAGCGTCAAAGCCGTTTGGGCCAAGGGTACCGACAGTCCCGAAGTGCGCGCCCTCAAGCGCTCCTGGAAGTATGAGGCTGGACTCGCGATCAATGGTCGCACTGGTCCTACCGAAAAGTTTGCCAGTGCCTTGAATTTCAAAGCGACCTTGGAAAACTCCCAGGATAAGTTGATCTTCGATTTGGAAGCGGAAAAATCCCGGGACAACGGTGTCGACACCGCCAATCGCCAGTTTGCGGGGGTCGATTATTCCTCCTTCTTCTCCCCGACCAATGTTTGGTACGCCCGGACCTCCGTCGAGAAGGACGCAATCAAGGCCCTCGATCTCCGTTCGAGCACCGCCTTCGGTGTCGGTCACAAGGTGATCAAGAACAACGTAGAGGATCTCGAGGTTCGCGTTGGTTTGAGCTATATCTACGAGAATTACTCCAACGGCTCGCAGTTTGATTCCCCCGGCTTGGATCTCGCCCTCATCCACTCGTACCAGTTCAAGACGGGTAAGTTGAACAACGTTCTGGCGTACACCCCGGCCTTCAAGAACTTCAGCAATTACCGGATTCACCATGAGACCTCTTATGAAATGCCGATCACCGCTTCGCTGTGGAAGCTCAAGACGGGCATCATGAATGATTATACCTCCGTTCCGCAGCCCGGGATTGCGCGCCTCGACACGCTTTACTTCACGAGCCTGATCCTTAATTGGGAATAATTGATCGTACCGTTTTTTCCTTTCAACCAAGCGGAGCCTCACGGCTCCGTTTTTTTGTGCTTCCAAAAAAATGAAAGCCGGCGGTTACGAAAATTTCATTCGCTTTGGCTCCGATATCCCGAAGGTTGTTCCGGCTTGGATGGGGAGGTGGCACGGGCCTCTGGCCCGTGGGCCCGGGCGAACACGGGCGGGACGCCCGTGCCACGGAGGAGAGGATAACCGATCAGGCGGCGTGGTTGGCTTGGTTTCAATGCTCCGGAGCTCTTCATTCCACCACCGCGCAAGGGCCGATTGATCACGGACATTCGCTTTGCTTTTGACGAAGACCGAGGTTTCGTCCGTGAAAATGAGGCCGGCGCACGCCGAACGGCCGGAAAGGAGAAGTTGCCCGGTCAATAAGATCGTGGATTTTTTCCCAAAATTTGAAACATCCTCGTGACGGCTGCGTCGAATGGGGAATGATCGCCGCCTGCATGATGACAAAACCCGTTCACCGATTCGTCCCTATTTTATTATTCAGTTTCATTCTGGTGATCGTGCGGGCGCAGGAGCCGGGTCCTCTCGCTCAAAATGGCCGTGATGTATTGGTGTACAAGGATGGGGATCGCGTATTGGGCAAACTGGTCGAACAAACCGCCGCCACGATCGTATTTTTATCGGAAAGGTTTGGCACCCTCCGGGTGCCGGCGAGCGACGCGGTCGTGATCAAATCATCCAAGCCTCCAGTGGAGCCCAGCACCCCGCCGCCAGCGGCGGGCATGGCCAAAGTAGAATCCAGGAAACCGCCGGCGGGCGCTCCGCCAGCGGGCGCAGCGGGCAATGTCGAAACTGCTGCCGACCTGGCCGAGGTGGAAAAGGTGTCGCGCTGGGAGTGGTTCTCGCCAGCGGTGTTGACCGCCAGGCTCGCCAATTTTTTCGGTCCCTGGCACGGCAAGGTCGCCTTCTCGTCGGAAATGGTTTCGGATACGTCGAACCGGGACAACGTATCGCTCGAAGGCACGTTGCAACGTAAGTGGGCCTCCGATGAGGTGCAGTTGAAGGGGCGTTACGACTACAGCAAAACCAATGAGCTGACGACGGCGGACATCATGCGGGGCGACGGACTGTGGCGACATACGTTTCCCGATAATCGCTTTGCGGTCTACCATCCGACCTTCGAATGGAACTGGGCCAATAAATCGACGTCGCCGCTGACGCCGGGCGGCGACTATTTTCTGCTCCAGCAGGAAATCGGTGTCGGCTTGAGCATTTGGTCCACGCCGATCCGGAAGGTCCGTATTGGTGTTTCAGAGAATTTATTCG
>JAYVMJ010000027.1:0-5446 GCA_043759025.1 Verrucomicrobiota bacterium
CGCATCCGGGGCATGCAGTTTGGCGTCGCGGTGTTTACGAATCTGACACGCGACCACCTCGATTATCACAAGACGATGGAGTCGTACTTCGAGGTGAAGACGCGCCTCTTTACCGGCGAGGCGGGCATGGCGCCCAAAGCGGCGGCCATCAATCTCGACGATCCCTACGGTCGCAAGCTCGCCGCGATGACGCCGGCGCACGTGAAGATGATCACGTTTGGCGAGTCGCCGGATGCGATCGTTCGCGCAGAAAATGTCCGGCTGAATTTCAGGGGCACCGCGCTCCGGCTCGTTTGGCCGGAAGGCTCGTTGGAAATCGAGAGTCCTTTCATCGGTCGATATAATGTGAGCAACCTGCTCGCTGCGTTCGCCGCTTGCTATGCGATCGGGCGCGATCCGCAAGTGATCGCAGCGCGGCTGAAAAGTTTCGCCGGCGTTCCCGGTCGCATGGAACGCATCGAGGAAGGACAACCGTATAACGTCCTCGTCGATTACGCGCACACGGACGACGCGTTGCGCAACGCGCTCGGGATGTTGCGCGCGATCACGCCCGGCCGGCTGTTCGTGGTTTACGGTTGCGGCGGAAATCGCGACCGCACGAAGCGTCCGCTGATGACGGCGGCCGTGCAGGAATTCGCCGATTTTGCCTGGGCCACGGCGGACAATCCCCGCTCCGAAGCGCTGCCGCAGATTTTTGAAGACATGAAAACTGGCGTGGTCGCCTCCGACGCAATCACGTTTGTCGAGGACCGGCGCCGGGCCATCAGCCTCGCGCTCGACGCGGCGCGGGAAGGGGACTGTCTGCTCATCGCCGGCAAAGGCCATGAAACTTACCAGGAATTCGCCGACACCGTGGTGCCGTTCGATGACCGCCAAGTGGTGCGCGAGTTGATCGGCATCAAAAAAATCAAGACGGTCTGAAACCGATCCCATGCCAACTTTCGCCGCAGACAAAATGGCCGCCTGGACCGGCGGCTGTTGGACCCGTATGTCAGACGGGACGGTCTCCGGTTTTACCCAGGACACGCGCCAGCTGAAAGCCGGCCAGGTCTTCGTCGCGCTCAAAACCGACCGGCGTGACGGGCATGATTTTATCGAGGAGGCCCGCAGCCGCCAGGCTGTTGCGGCGCTCGTCGGACACGAGGTAACGGCTTCCGTGCTCCCGCAGTTGGTGGTGGCCGATCCGTTGGCTGCTTTTCGACGCATCGCCCGCGAACACCGCCGCGAATTTCATGGAACGGTCGTCGGCGTGACTGGCAGCGTGGGCAAAACCTCCACCAAGGATCTGCTCGCGATTCTGCTCGGTGGCAGCCCTGACGTGCTCGCGACCGAGGGAAACTTGAATAATCATCTTGGCGTTCCGCTCACGCTGACAAAGCTCGACTCCGCGAAGCACCGCGCGGCGGTGATTGAGGCGGGGATCAGCGATCCCGGCGACATGGACCCGCTCGCCGACATGATTGAACCCGATCACGCCATCGTCACGCTCGTAGCGCCGGCGCACTTGGAAAAACTTCGCACCATCGAAGGCGTGGCGACCGAGAAATCCATTTTGGCCGCCGCCGTACGCGCCGGCGGCTGGCAGGTTTTTCCAGCGTCGTGCCTGATCTTTGAGGAATTTCGCGGGATGAGGAATCCACTGGTGCTCGTGCCGGAAAACGAAGGAATGACCAAGGTTTCCGGACGCAGTATAAAGTTTAATGTGTTTCACCGTCCCGATCGCACCGAGGTTACCCTCGACGGAAAACGCCGGTTTATCCTGCGCCGTCTTTCGAGTGGCATGGCGCAAAACGCCGCGCTGGCCCTCGCGCTCGCCGCCGAACTCGGAGTGGCGGATGCCACGCTCCAATCGCGCGCGGAAAACTGGCAGCCGTCGAAATGGCGCGGCGAACTCCGCCAGGTGGGCGACGCGTCGGTGTATTGCGATTTCTACAATGCCAATCCCGCGTCGATGACCGATGCGATCGATGCATTCAACCGGTCGGGGCCGGCAGAACTTCCGCGACTCTACGTGCTTGGCTGCATGGAGGAACTTGGCGGCGCGTCGGCGGATTATCATCAGCAGTTGGGGCGAACGATGCACCTGCGCCGCGGGGATTTTATTTTCATCATTGGCGATCAGGCTTCCGCACTCCGGGAAGGCTTGCTGGAAAACGGCAATGATCCGGCGCAAGTGGCCGTGATCACCGATCTCGCCGCCGTGCGCGAACGCCTCGCGACATTGAAGGGCGCGGTATTTTTGAAAGGCAGCCGGCGCTATCAATTGGAGACCGTGCTTGATGCGTCACTCGCCCAGACGCACTAAATTTTAGTTTGCCGACCATCATTACCAACCCCTGCGAAACCCCATGCAACTCCCCGCGGCCAAAGACCGGTTTCTTCAATTCTTCCGCCCGACGAAAGCCAGCGGCGCTACTGATGCGTCGTCTGATTGCGCCAAGTCATGGCCGGCACCCGGGCGGAAATCGAACGGGCTTGTGTTGAAAAGATCGTCAGTCGGTGTGGCCAGTTTGCCGGCGCAGGAGGAAAGTTCGCCGCCTTGGTCGAGCGCGGCGCCATTTCCCGCCCCCGTTCAGGACGATGCATTTGCGATGCCGCATCCGGTGACGGTTGCCTTTGGCTCTTCTCCGTGGGCAACGAGTGCGAAAAAGAGCGGCGCGCCGATTCTCCGCTCGGTGGTGCCGGTTCGTGCCGAGATTGAATTTTCACGTCCGCCCTTTTTAGAGAAAAAATCTGCGCGTCATCCTGGCGGGCTTTGCCGTTCATGCTGAGTTATCTTTCAGAATACGCCCACCTTTTTGGTCCGCTGCGTTTGCTGCGTTCCATCCCCGTGCGCACGATGGGAGCGTCGATGACCGCGCTCATCATCGGGTTTATCATCGGCCCGTGGATGATCCGCCGTTTTCGCGAACTGAAATTCGGCCACGGCTACATCGACGAGCGCACGGGTTCGCTGGGCGCGACCTACTTCGACAAGAAACACACGCCGACGATGGGCGGATTGATTATTTTCATTTCCGTCTTCGTCAGCGCCATCTTGTGGGCCGAACCGAACGTTTGGGTGTTGGTCGCGTTGTTCGTGTACACGGCACTCACGATTCCGGGCTGGCGCGACGACTACCTGAAGGTCGTCCACAAAAACAAGGATGGTATCAAGTCGTGGGAAAAGATCATATGGCAATCGCTCACGACGATCATCGCGTTGGGCATCCTGCTCTGGCATCCGATGAGCCGGGAGAAAATTCACGAATTCTGGGTGCCGTTTTACAAGACGGAGCTGATTCACAACATGCCGTGGCTGCTGCTTCTCGTGTTGATTTATCTGTGGATCGTCGGTTTCAGCAATGCGATCAACCTGACCGACGGCCTCGATGGCCTCGCGGTCGGCTGCACCATCACGGTCACGATCGTGATCGGCATCATGGCGTACGTGGCGGACCACGTTTTTCTGTCGGAATATCTTCTGCTCAGCCATGTTCCTGGCACGGGCGAACTCACGGTGGTGTGCGGTGCATTGACCGGCGCGTGCATGGCGTTTCTTTGGTTTAACTCTCATCCAGCGGAGGTTTTCATGGGCGACACTGGCTCGCTCGCGTTGGGCGGCTTGATCGGCGTCATGGCGTTCATGATTCATCAACCGATCACGCTGGTTATCATCGGGGGAGTTTTTGTGATGGAAGCACTCTCGGTGATTTTCCAAGTCGGCTGGTTCAAGTACACGAGGCGTCGCGCCGGCGTGGGACAGCGGTTGTTCCTCATGGCGCCCATTCACCACCATTTTCAAAAGAAAGGCTGGCCCGAGACCAAGGTCGTCCTGCGTTTCTGGGTGCTCTCGCTCGGCTGCGCCCTCGCCGGTCTCGCGACGCTTAAACTCCGTTAATTTTATGCCCATCGATTTCAGTTTCGAAACCATTCCTAATTTCCGCGACCTCACCCACACCGGCCTCTTGCTGCTGCGCAACCCCGTGGTGCGTTCGATCGCCAAACTCAAACGGCTGCGCCAAGGCGAATCCGTCCCGGAAGGTCCGCTGCTGCCCACCGCCAAGACTTTCGTAGGAGCCCGCTGACAGGTTCTTTATCCCAATCAATTGGAACCTTAACTTATTGCTGTCAGCGGGCTGCTACTCCCTTTCATGATCCCTTCACCTCCAGACGAGATTTCCGTGCTGCTCCAGCGCCCCGTCGCCGTTTTCGGCGGGGGCGTGAGCGGGCAGGGGGTGCTTTCGTTGCTGGCGGCCATCGGAGGCGTCGGTCGGTTGTACGACGAGAAATCTCCCGACGCCGAAAATAAATTCACGAAAACGCACGCCGCCCGGCATGGACTCGTGGTGTTCAGCCCGGGATTTCCAGTCGAGCATCCATGGTTGGCAACGGCCCGATCGGCGGGGTGTGTTTGCGTGGGCGAGCTGGATTTTGCCTCGTTTTTCTGGCGCGGCGAAATTCTGGCGATCACCGGGACCAATGGCAAAACGACGCTCACGGAATTCTTGACGCACGCGTTGATCCTGGCCGGACGCACCGCGCACACGACCGGTAACATCGGTTATCCTTTCAGTCGGTTTGTCATCGAGCAGACCGGGCGCGTCGAAACGGCCGTCTGCGAAGTCAGCTCGTTTCAGGCAGAAACGTTGCAGTATTTTCGGCCGAACGTGACGTTCTGGACGAATTTTGCGGAGGATCACTTGGAGCGGCACCCCGGAATGCGGAGCTATTTTGATGCGAAATGGCGGCTGGTCGAACGCGCGCCGCCCGAAGCCGTCTTCGCGGGATCGTCGGTGCAGAAGTGTGCCGCCGAATTCGGCCAAAACCTCGTCCCGTCCGCTTGTGTTGCCACCGAAGGTCAGATTCCGGATGCGCGCCTCGCCGGTACGGTTTTTGGCCAGTATCCGCAGTTGGAAAATTTCCTGCTGGCCGCCGCTTGGTGGCGTCAGGCCGGGCTGCCGGAAGCCAAGCTCTATTTTGCCGCCAAAACCTTCCGTCTCGGCCAACACCGGCTGGCCAAAGTCGGCTCGCGCCGGGGCGTTACCTTCTGGAATGACTCCAAGGCCACCAATTTCCACGCGGTGGAGGCTGCGCTAGCGACATTTCCCTCGCCCGTGCTTTGGATCGGCGGCGGTAAGGCGAAGGGTGGGGATCTAACCGGCTTCGTGGACCGGATTGCCGGCAAAATCCGCCATGCCTACGTCATCGGCGATACCCAGCCGGCGCTGACCGGTTTGTTGCGCAACCACCAGTTGCCGGTCACGCCCAGCGGCAGCCTCGAGGAGGCGGTTCACGCCGCGTTTGCCGAGGCAACGTCCGGTGATAATGTTTTACTCAGTCCGGGCTTCGCGAGTTTCGACATGTTCCGCGGTTATGATGATCGTGGACTCCAGTTCGAAAGCCTTGTGGAAAACCTGTGAATAACTCTCATTTTTAGATAGAAAATCGTCAACCCTGCCACTCA